>JAYWGD010000293.1:0-5677 GCA_043778435.1 Myxococcales bacterium
TGTGTGACGCAAAATTCTATCCTAAGCAACCCGCATGTCGTCGAATCTTCGCAGCTGGTCGTCCGGGTTGGTGTCGCTTGCGGTAGCGACAGGATTGGGTGTTGCGTGCACCACGACCCCCACGAACACCACCGTCGCCAGGCAGGCCAACGACGCCGCGGTGATCACCACCCCAGACACCCGCGTGCCACTGACCACCGCAGATGCAGGCGGCACCAGTATGGGCGATTCTGTTTCGCCAGCCGACGCGGCTCCCGTGATGTCTGTGGAGGGGCGCCCTTGCACGACGCACCCCGAATGCGGAGCAGGCGCTTACTGCAAAGGAAACACCGTGCTGGGCGCGGGGTCATGTGTACTCTACACGGGACCTAGCGCGGAAGGAACAGGCCAAGCGGGTGCACTCTGTGATTCGGCCAAAGGCGTGAACAATCCCGACTGTGACGGTGCGCAGGGCTTCAAGTGTTTTGGCGTGAGCCCCACCGATGCCAACGCGATGTGTGCTCTCTACGACTGCAAAGCCGACAGCGACTGCGGCCCTGGTCGATTTTGCGGCGCGGTGAACACCACGCCGAGCGCCGACACGTTGGTTCGCGCCCCTGGCGTCGTTGTGAAGGTGTGCCAAATCACAGGGTATTGCGGCTCTTGCGTCACGGATCTGGATTGCGCGCCGCGCGGCAGCGAAGCCGGACGCTGCGTGCTCGATGAGAAGAATGCGGGCTACTGCACCTACGCATGCACCAAGGATGCCGAGTGCCCGCTCGATGCTCGTTGTGCTCGCTACACCGACGGCACGAGCGCATGCATTCCTTATGCGGGTGTGTGCAAAGGCAACGGCACCATGTGCTCCCCCTGCGCGGCCGACAGCGATTGCACTGACGGAGAATGTTTGCGCGCAGAATACTCGACCGAGCGCTACTGCAGCCAACGCACACCTTGCGTTAAGGGCGGCAATTGCAAAGCCGATTTGTGCACGACCAAGCCTCGTCCCTCGACGAACTTTGTAGGTGCGGGCTGCACGGATTCTACCGAGAGCTCCGTGCCGGCCAACCAATGCGTCGGGCTTGTGCAGTTGGGCACCGACAACGCCGGAAAGCCCCTGTTGCTCCCCGGCTGCTGGACCCGCCGACGCCCCTAGTTGGCGCTCTTTTGCCTACAACACGTAGAGCATCAGATACACAACAACGCCCGTGACGCCCACGTAGAGCCACACGGGCCAAGCGTAACGCACAGTGCGTTTGTGCTCGGCGAAGCGACCTTTGATGGCGTGCAGCACGGCCATGGCAATGAGCGGCAAGGAGACGATGGCCGCCGCTGTGTGCGTGCCCAGGAGCGCCAAATAAGCGGTATGAAACAGGCCCGTGTGGGTGTCGCGGTGCACGCCGGTAAGCGCAAAGCGCGTGAGGTAAAAGGCCAAGAACACGCTGCTGTTCGCGACGGCCGCGAGCATGATCTTCTTGTGAAGATCGCGCTTGCCGTTTGCGATGGCCCAGCGGCCCGCGAGCAGCAACGACACCGACAAGGCGTTCAGACAGCAGTTGAGCAGCGCAATCCGCGCGCCGAGTATTTCGTAATCCATGAGCCAACGCGTGTAGCGCCGAATTGCGATCCTCGCGCATCGAAAGTAGAGTGCGATTGTGGAATTACGCGCAAAGAACGTGCAGCGATTGGAATCCGAAGTGTTCGATGTGTTGGTGGTCGGCGCCGGCATCAATGGCGCGGTCTCCGCCGCCTGCATGTCTGCCCGCGGAGCCCGCGTGGCGCTGGTAGACCGCGGAGACTTCGGTGGGGTGACCAGCCAGGCCTCGTCCAATTTGGCGTGGGGAGGCATCAAGTATCTGGAGACCTTCGAGTTTGGCTTGGTGGCCAAACTATGCGCATCTCGCAACCATTTGCTGCGCAGCTTTCCGAGCGCCGTGCGTGAGATTCGCTTTCTTGTCGCGCACGAACCCACCTTCAGACACGGACGCCTCAAGCTGTTTTTGGGCGCGCTCTTGTACTGGCTCATCGGCCTCTGCAAGACACAAGCCCCGCGCCTGCTCTCGCGCGGCGCCATCGAACGCGAAGAGCCCGTTGTGCGTGCGGCGCTCACCGACGGCGGCTTTGAGTATTCTGACGCGTACCTTTACGACAACGACGCCCGCTTCGTTTGGAACTTTGTGCGGCGCGCGCTCGACGAAGGTGCGGCGTGTGCGAACTATGTCGAGGTTGTGCGCGCACGCCGCGAAGATCAGATATGGATCGTTACATTGCGCTGCGCACTGACCGAGCGAGCGTGGGATTTGCGAGCGAAAACGCTCGTCAATACGGCCGGGCCGTACAGCGACGAGCTAGGTCGCCGCATCGGCGTGCGCACCGAATACACGCATGCCTTTTCCAAAGGCATCCATCTTATCGTGCCGCAGGTGACCACCAGCAAACGCGTGCTCACCTTCTTCGCCGACGATGGCCGGCTCTTCTTTGCCATCCCCATGGGCTCGCGCACGTGCATCGGCACGACCGACACGCGCGTCGACACACCCGAGTCCGAGGTCACGGCTGAAGATCGCGCCTTCGTTCTCGAAAATATCAACAAGCGACTCGCGCTCAAGACGCCGCTCACGGCGGCCGACATTATTTCGGAGCGCTGCGGCGTGCGCCCACTTGCAACCGCACGCAATGCCACGGCCTCCAAAGATTGGATGCAGATGTCACGCAAACACGTGATCGAGGTGAGTGAGGCACATGCAAGCGTGGCCGTGTTTGGAGGCAAGCTCACCGACTGCGTGAATGTGGGCGAAGAGATCGCGCGCGCCGTGGGCTTGCTAGGCACAGCGTACGCGCGACCCCTGGCCTCGTGGTACGGCGAGCCCGATGCCCACGATAGAGCCGCGTTTTTTGCGGAGGCCGAGGCCGCCAAACTCGACGAGCTCACGCCCGCCACTTCAAGCGAATCGTTGTCTGCGCGCCTATGGCGTCGGTACGGCAAACGAGCTCTCAACGTACTCGCGTACATCAAAGCGGATGGCCGCGAAGCCGATCTGCTTTTTGCAGGAGCCGAGCATGTGCGGGCCGAGCTTCACCACGCGCGCACATGCGAGATGGTGAGCAAGCTCGATGATTACCTGCGCCGACGCACGAAGATCTCGATGGTCGTCTCGGCCGAAGAGCTCGCGCACTCCGAAGGCATTCGCATCGCCGCGGAGGCCTTGTTTGGCGCAGAGGCGAACGCGGAGATTCGAGCCGCATTTGGCGAGTCTTTTCCCAGCAAATCAGCCCTTAGCGACCGCGCCGTTGTCGAGGCGCTCTAGGCTCCGGCTTGCGGCCCAACATCAAGTAGTTGAAGCCGCGTAGGAAGAACCCGCCCTCTTCCGCGGCCTTACGGTAGTTGCCTTTGTCGAGGCTCTTGTGGTGCCTGGTGACGGCGATCATGTCGATAGGAATGGTCATCTCGGCAAGGGTTGAGAACAAGCCAAAGCCCACAGGCGCAAAGCCATTTTTCTTCTCAAAGTAGTCGCACACATACACGGCCAACACGCCGCCGGGCTTGAGCACCCGCACAGCTTCGCGCATGGCGCCGTGCATGGCGCGGTAGTAGCCCTCGCTGTAGGCCGACTGCTTGCCGATGCATTGGGGATCGGGCGAGTAGTCGATATGATCGCCGTAGGGCGGGTCCATAAAGACCAGGTCCACGCTGTCGGATTCTAGTGGCAGTTTGCGTGCGTCGGCCCGCTCGATGTCGGCGCGATAGGGTTGCAAGTCGAACCCGCGCGCGAGTCGTTCGGTGTCTTTGGCCACATCCAATGTGGTGCCCGATCCGCAGAACGGGTCGACCACCACGTCGCCGGGCTTGGTGTAGGTTTGGATCACGTTCCAGATCACATACGAGGGCGTGGCGCCCAAGTAAGCCGAGTCGCCCTGCATGCCGGCGCCGTAGTGCTGCGAAGGGTACTCCCACAGCGTGGTGGGTTGCCGGCGTAGCTCGGGCTTGAAGGGGCGGGATCGGTTCACGGGAATGGGGTTTTACATGGTGGGGGGTTTGGCGCAATAGATCGCGTGGGACGTGGGCGGTCTCGGTTTGCGATGGCGTATCAGGGCGCGTGGTGGCGCTGGGTTTTGCGCTGCGCGGCTTGTGCGGGATGGGGCACGGTGGCCACGTTGGAGGGCTTGATCTGCGCTGCGCGGCTTGTGCGGGATGGGGCACTATGGCCACTTTGGAGGGCTTGATCGGTGCGATGCTTTCACGACCGGGCGCGGGCGGGACGAGGCACACTGGTGAGCCCGCAATGCGGCCCTGCGGAGTCGATCGCGATTGGGGCGCGACGCCCTGCGCAACGGCCCGGCTTCGCCTGGCGTTGACTCCGGTTGTCTCGCCTCCTTCGGGTATGCGTTCAGTTGCGCGCTCTCCGGTCCTCGGTCCGCTTGCTGTCTCCCGAGTGTGCCTCGCTCCCGCCTTGTCGCCCTATTCTCGGCATTGTGGGGGCGTGTGGCTACCGTGGCCTTTGGGGGGGGTTGGGGAGAGGGAGAGAAACGTGCAATATGCACGTTGGTGGGGTTGGAGCGGAACACCGCCGCATTTGGTTGTTTTGAACAGTGCGGGGAGATCCTCATTTGGTTGCAAGTTAGGATCTTGTTGTGGGGATGGAGGGTGGCGCGGAGCTTTGCAAATGCGATTCGGGTGCGCGCGCCTACGTCACGTTCGCCTCCCACAGGTGCGCGCGTAGGGTGTCAGTGCAGACTGCACGCACTGATTTGGCGGGTTTGGAGAAGGCGCGTGCGTGGGAAGAGAGATGAGTGTTTTGGGGCTTGAGGGGAGCTGGTTTGCGTTGAGGCCGTGGGCGCGGGCCACACACCGTTACGCCACGACACGCGGCACTGCGACCGCACTTAGCAGCTGAATCAAATCACCCATCTCGACAGCAAAATACCTACCTCTTCCCCATTGTAGTCTCGACTCACGCCACGTAGCTTTGCGCATGTGAGCACCGCACTACGCCCTGTCAAAAGCAACGCTGAGATCGAAACCTTCATTCAGCGTTGGGCGGCCTCGGAGGCATCGGAGGCGCGCAACAGCCATAGCTTTCTCAATGAGCTCATGGATCTTTTGGGCTTGCCTACGCCGCCTCCGGCAAGTCGGTCGGAGGAGAGCACGGACTATCGTTGGGAGAAGAACAACAGCGACGGAACGAGCAATACGAAACGCGCAGATTTGTACAAGTCGGGCTGCTTTGTGATCGAGTGCAAACAAGGTAGCCACCCCGGCAAGCCAGCGCGAGGACATGGGGAGCGCGGCAAGCCAAAGTGGAGCGGCGCTATGTATGATGCGCACCACCAGGCGCAGGCGTACGCCAACAACGTCGAGCACAAGCCGGTGTTCGTTGTCATTTGCGACATCGGATACTGCTTTGACATCTATTCAAACTTTGACGGGTCCATGGTCTGGACGCCGTTTGCATCCACAGGCGTTCGACGGATTCTGTTTGCAGATTTGCTGCAACACGTGGAGCTGTTTCGAGCGATCTGGACATCGCCCGCGAGCCTGGACCCGGCGCTCCACCAAGCCAAAGTCACGACGGCCGTTGCGGCAACACTTGCCAAGCTCTCCAAGCAACTCGAGACCGAAGTATCGAGCAAAGAGGCGGTGTCGCAATTCTTGATGCGATGCATCTTCGCCATGTTCGCCGAGGATGTAGAGCTCTTG
>JAYWGD010000294.1:0-2049 GCA_043778435.1 Myxococcales bacterium
ACGCGATGAGGAATTGGCATCATCCTGTCGCCGCTCTTGCGTGCCTCGCGCTCATCGTCGCAACCGAGCGAAGCTACACGCGTCATGCCCACAACGGCGAGATTCGCTCTCTGGCTGGGCCTCATCTTTTTGCCAAAGCGGGCTTGCTCAATGTGACCACAGAACTTGTCCCCGATCCCTCGATGACGCCGCTTGAAACGCGGCTGACACAGATGCTGGTGGATGACTTTGCACCTGTGCGTCGCGTGCTACTGCAAAGTGAGTCTTCGGCCGCATATCCAGTGTTGGAGTCGTTTTACGAGACCTGTTTTGAGCACTCTTGCATGGACGCACTCCGGCAAAGCGCTGACGTGAGTGGCGCCGAACTGGACAGCACCATGTTGCGTATCGCGAAGGCGCGCGTGCTCCGCGCACCGCTGCAATTTTTTGGACTCGCGCTACGCGAATACAAGGCCCTGTGGTTCTTGTATCCGCGCTCTCATCCGTCGTTGGCGCCTCGTGTCGATCGCTTTATCGCCGACGCCCGCCCGCTGCCCTTCGAAGCCCAACTCCCGCCCGATCTGTTGGCCCCAGCCACACCTGTGCGTCAGGCCTACATCGTTCGCCCTGCACTCATCGTCATCGCTTTGATCACGCATGCCGTGTTGCTCGCGTACGTCACGCTTCGATGGCTGCGCAGAAAGTCGGTCCCAGAGTTCTCAAACGCAGCAGCCGTTGTAGGCGCCGTGGTGGTGGTTGCCGTCTTTGTCTTCAACGCACTTTTTGGCGTCGGTGGTAGCCGCTACAGCATGGGAATGTGGCCGGCGATCGCGCTCATGCTCGTTGCCATTGTGTTTGAGCTCTATGGCTACGCGTTGGTGGCCATTCGCAAGCGATGGCCCACGAGCGACACCAACACTCGAAACATATAAGCGGGCGCTCCAAACCCCATGATGCTGGAGACGCCGGTCTCGCGCGGCTTCATGACGACCGGTGCTTCGGCAACGCGCAACTTGTGAATGGCTGCGATGGCGAGCATCTCAGGCTCGGGGTAACGCTCCGGCATATGGCTCACGAACGTGCGGGCAGCCTTTGTAGAATACACGCGAAATCCAGAAGTCGGATCGGTGCACTTGAGGCGTGGAAAGAGCACGCGCAATGTTCCAACCAGAAACTTCGAGCCCAAACGTCGCATCCCCGTCGTCGAGGGCGCGGCGGTCTCCTCCCCCAAAACAAACCTCGAACCGATCAGCAGATCCAAGCGCTCGCGCTCGGCGATCTCGATGAGCCTGGGGATTTCATCGATGGGATGCTGGCCATCCGCATCGCACTGGACGAACCACGAAACGTTGCGCTCCAGTCCCAGCAGAAAGCCCGTCAGCAGAGCACCCGAAACGCCCAAGTTGTAGGGATGACGCGCGCTCCGCTCTTGCGCGATGGCGCTTAGCAATGCGGGCGTGCGATCGCGCGACGCATCGTCGACCACACAGAAACCGATCTGCGGATGCGCCGCATGCAGAGCCGCCAACTGAGGCAGCAATGTGGGGAGAGACTCCTCTTCATTGAAGCAAGGCAAGATCACCAATACAGATTCCGTCGCCGGCGCCGCTGAAGCTTGAGACAAGCTACGCGCCTTCTCGGCAGACAGCGAACATGCAAACAGACGCAACTGATTCTGCGTGAGGTACTGCGCGCGCGCATCCGTCAGCACCTGCAATACCAAAAACACCACGGCACCTGCCAAGATCAAGTTGCTCAAGAACTCGACGTGCAACGCATTGGCCACCGGCCGGAGCGCTCCAGGCGCAATCGTGGCCACCAACAATACCAAAAGAAAAACCAACCACAGCAGGGCCCTCGATGCCGGCAACGCACTGCCAAATAGCGACACGACATACACAACGAAAAGAACAACAAGCGTGATGAAAGCGAGAGACATCCTTGTTTTAGGCTCCGACCGCGGCCCCAGCCGAGGCGCTCACTTTCGCGGAATTCGCCATTTCCCAGATGGGCGTCACGTCGCTCATCCACGCGGGCGCCGACTTGCCAAAACAAGAGAGCAGCGTTGGC
>JAYWGD010000295.1:0-5675 GCA_043778435.1 Myxococcales bacterium
GCCCCAAACTGAAGAAATCGCCGAGCACTGGCCCGCGATTGTGAAGTGAGTTGAACCTGAGTGTGCTCGTGCTCGTGCTCTAGTCGCGTGCACTACGCATCTATTGGCGACCTGATCGAACGTCAGCGTGCGGCCGGTCGTTCAAAGGACCTGCTCGACATCGAGGAGCTCACGCGTATCCAGCAGCAAAAAAGGAGGTCATGAATGAGTTTCGCCTTCCCTCCTTCGATCAACACGCCGAGCAGCAGCGTGAGCGTGAGCTCGCAAAGACACCCGCAGAGGGCCTCGCCTGGCTATGGCAGGCGCTTCTGTTCGCGCTCTCGCTGCAAGCGCACGCTTGGCCATCGTCTCCTTCGCTGCCCGACGAATAGAGATCGAGCTACCCGCGAGCGAGCCGCACTGTGGCTCCAGCGAAGGGTCGCGCTGCATAGCTCATCGTTGGCGACGCTGCCTAGCCCGGATTGGCCTCGACATACGCAATCACCTCGCGTGCGAAGGCTCGAAAATCTCGCAGGTGCTGGGTGCAAATCGCGGACACAATCTCGAGGTCCATGCGGGTGTATTCGTGCACCGCAACATTGCGAAACGCCACTGCCTTGCGCATACGGTCGGCGGTTTCCGTGGTGATCACATGCAAGTCAGACAGTGACGAAAATCCCTGGGCCATGCTTCCCGGAAGACGTTGATTCAGCCCCGTGAGCACCATCACGCAAATGTCTACGCATTGCTGAACCGCGCGCTCGAGGTTGAGAGAAACCACGTCGAGGGTGTCGGCATTTTCGCGCAACACCGATTCGGAAAGCGGGTACTTGGATTCGATCCGACTCAGGCATCGTGCGAGTGAATCGAGCTTCGGGGTGATCTGCTCGCGCAGTGCCGCGTCACTTGTAGAATGCATTTTGTCTCCGCTGGCGATGTGCGCGCTCGAGCAGTGGCGCAAAGTCTGCTTGTTCGTACACATGGCGCGTTGCGATGCGCGTAAGAAGATTCAGATCGCTTCGTCGCAGCCACTCGCCCTGCAAGGCTTCGCCAAGAATGAGCCCGTGTGCCGTATGCAGATCGACGATATCAACTTCGCGATCCAGCGCGCGCGACAGACTGAGGTGCAGTGCCACGCGCTCGTCTATCGAGAGTGGACCGGCCGCTCCAATGGCGAGGTCCACATCACTTTGGGCATGCTCGCGCCCGGAAGCAAAAGAGCCGAAGAGCACTGCCAGGAGAATCTCCGGGCGCTCGTTCAGCCAAAGCTCAAGTGCAGTGCGCATAAGTAAAGCTTAGCATTGCGTGCTCGGCTCGCAGCAACTCATGCGATTCGAACAGCAGGAAGTCTTCAACTCAAATCTTCAGCCTCTTACGCGGCGGGAGTTGTCAGCCATTTCCCTGTTTGAAATCGGCATCATCCCATTCCCCATACGTCAGCTTTGTGTCGGCCACCCTCGATGCTGTGCGTCCGTTGACTGCGGCTCCACCCACGATGCGTGCTGCACCGGAAGGGGACTTGAAGTCGGTGTCCTCCGCGGATCGATAGCATTCCTTGGCCGCGCGCCCATCCTGCTGAACGGGCACGCCGCGGGCGCGTAGTGTCGGTTTGAAGTTTGCGTAATTCATCTCCGACCTGGCCTAGTTCCGCAATCCGCGTCCGCAAGCCTTTTTGAACCCAAAATCATCCGCCGCGAACCTCGCAGGTCGCCAAGAGATCGCTGCGGCCGGGGAGACTCATCACGAGTCGCAGGCTCACAGTGTGGGAAGCCTTCTGCTTGCTGCTCGTGGTTGCCGCGCCGCCCTTCGAGGCGAAGACCTCTAATCTTAGCTACCCGTCGTTTGCTGTCCGAAAAACGGGGTCCACTTCAAAGATAGAGCTCGACGGAGAGGCTTGTGACTGTCGTCATGTGATGAGTCTACGTCCGATGGCGCAACGCGCTACACCCCCAGCAAGTACTCCTTCAACTTGGCGAGTGGCACGCGATCTCCGAGCACCGCGTCGCCTTCTTGGTGACAGATGATCCGCTTGGGAATTTGCTTGCCGAAGATCTTTTTTATTTGCGGGAATGAGCTCAAGTCTTTGCCCGATTGTGAGCTCACCTTGGCTTCCACGAAGAGCCAGTCGCTGCGCCCGCGCTGAACGAGAAAGTCGACCTCTTCGCCGTCGCGTGAGCGCCAGTGCCAGATGGTCCAGCCTAGTTGGTAGTTCTGGTTCAACTTGAAGAGCTCGCTGAACACCAAGTTCTCGAACAGATGACCTTGCTGAGGCGAAGTCAGAATCGGTTCTGCAGAAGTCCATCCTTGCAATCTGCATGCAAGGCCAGTGTCTGTAAAATACACCTTTGGTGACTTCACAAGCCGCGACGAGAGATTCGACGAAAACGGCTGGACCAAAGCCACCACATGCATGCGCTCCAACACCGACAGCCACTCTCGGATTGTTTTGCTATCGACGCCGCAGTTGCCCGAGAAGCTTGAGAGGTCGAGCAGCTCGCCCACGCGGCCGGCGAGAAGTTGAACAAACTTGAGAAACTCGCGGCTCTTCAGGATGCCCGCGGCGAGCACGATGTCGCGTTCGATGTAGGAGTTGATGTAGTCGTCGAGATACTTCTTGGAATTGCGTGGGCCGCGTGCATGCAGCTCCGGCCAGCCGCCCTTGTACAAAATGTCCTGGATGGGCATCGGACTGCCGGCCAGAAGTTCGGCGACCGACAAGGTGTTGAGATCGAAGAAGCTCGCGCGGCCCGCGAGACTCTCTTTGACGTTTCGGTCCATCAGAATTTGATTGGAGCCCGTGAGTCGAATGATGGTCTCGAGCTTGTGGGCGCCCCGCTTGTAAAGATCGACGCGACGCTTGAGCGAAGGGAACAGCGCGGGGGCGTATTGCGCCTCATCGATGAGCAGTTTGTCGCCGGCAAACTGCTTCAGAAACAGCTCAGGGTCCTGCTGCGCGAGCTCGCGTAGCTTTGGATCGTCCAGTGAGAGCTCGCGAAAATCACCAGGCATCTGCAAAAGCAGACTGCTCTTGCCGCATTGGCGTGGGCCGCGCAGAACCTGAATGGGGTCTCCGTTGGCCACAAGCGCATGACGAATGTCTCGTTCAAACCACATCTTGGCAGAATAGGACTCTCACTCCAGAATTGTCAAGATGGGTATTCGGTCATCAAATGACCTGGCCTTCGAAGCCGCGCGATCGAACCTTGCTCGGACGGATTCGATGCGCTTGAGGTTCGCACTGGCCCGCGTCCACACGCCGCAAAAGGCTTCGCCCATGTCGGTGAGGCGGTGGTCCACTTTGGGAGGCACTACGACGTGCACGGTGCGAATGACGAGGCCGTCGCGCTCCATCTGGCTCAGCGTTTGGGTGAGCATCTTTTGGCTGATGCCCACCGCGAGTTCGGAGATGCGTGTAAATCGCAGCTCATCGTTCTTGACAATGTCACCTCGGGTTTGGCCTTTGTGCCACTCGCCATCACGCCCATCTATTCGGCAATAAAGGCTGGGCTGCACTCGTACACCGAGTCGCTGCGTGCGCAGCTGCAAGGCACCAGCGTGCGGGTCATCGCGCTGCCGCCGCCTGCAGTTGCAACAGACCTCATGCTCAGCCACGAAGTGAGCCCGATGTCGATGCCGCTTCAGGCGTACATCGACGAGAGCATGGCTCTTTTGGCCGCAAACCCCAACGCCCCAGACTGTGTTCAGAACGCGATGATGCTGTGCGACGCCAAAGCCACGGGACAGTACGCCGCCGTGTTCAGCATGCTTCATTCGCCGCGCTGAAGACGCAAACTACAGGTCGCCCGATGGGGAGCTCTTGGGCTCCTTGTCGGGCGGAGTTTCAACCAATTCTTGCTCGTTGGTCTCGTCCATCGTGGTCAAAATGCCCCAAGCCAAAAGAGCGAAAATACTCAAAAAATAGCCCAAAACAAAGTGCGCGAACTTGAGTTTGAAATGCACAATGAGCCAGGCGGCGGTGGCAAACACAAAGAGCAAACGCAGCACCCAGAGCAAGGCCGTGGAGGCGCCGCGCCCTTGCATACGATGCACCAGCCACGCCACGCCGCCGAACTCCACCACACCCAACGCGAGGCCCGAAAGCGCCGCTGCGAGTCCGCCTTGCATGTTCATTTTTCCATCTCCTTTTCGGCCAATTTGGCGGCCTTGTAGAGCGAGCGAAAGCCGGCGAAGGCGCCGAGCAGCGCGCCGCCCATGATGCCCCAGGGCTCGAAGCCCCAGCGCTGCTCAGCCCAGTGGCCGGCGTAGCCCAGCAGCACAATGCTCAGCACCAAGTCTAGGCCGACGGTGCTAAATCGCGCGGCAGCCGTCACGGGCTTCACGGTGTGGCCCACGCTGCAGCAAAAGCCTTCACGGCCATGCCGCGATGGCTGATGGCGTTTTTCTCGCTGTCGCTGAGTTCGGCCATGCGTCGGTGTTGCCCCGCAGGCACAAAGAGCGGATCGTAGCCAAAACCCGAGCCACCATGCGCCTCGGTGAGCACATGGCCTTGGCATTCGCCGCGCACCACAATGGGCGCGCGCGCGCCTGCTGCATCCACCGGCCACACACAGGCCAGGACGCACACAAAGCGCGCGGAGTAGGGTTCTGGCGCGCCCAAGTCGGTGAGCTCGCGCACAAGCCGTGCGTTGTTGTCTGTGTCCTTGGAGCCAGGTCCCGCATAACGTGCAGAATACAATCCTGGTGCGCCGCCTAGTGCCTCTACCTCGAGGCCCGAATCATCGCCAATGGAGGGCAAGCCCGTCACGTGCGCGGCGTGCTCTGCTTTGAGTTGCGCGTTGGCCTCAAAGGTGGCGCCTGTTTCTTCGAGTTCAAAAGGCGCACCGGTGTGCTCACGAAAGCTCACAAGCTCGATGCCCAGCGGTGCCAAGAGCAAGCCAAGCTCGCGCGCCTTGTGCGCGTTTCCCGTGGCAAAAACCAGCTTCATGCGCGGGTCTTGATGAGGAGCGCGTCTAAGTCCACGCCGTGCGCGGCAAGCGTGCTTCGTTGCAGCTGCGTGAGCTCCAATGCGCCCTTGATGGCAAGCGTGACCAATTCGTCGAACAGTGCGCGCGGCACGGGCTTGTCCTCCGCTGTGCCTTGCACTTCGACGAGCCCGCCAGAGGCTGTGGCCACCACGTTTAAGTCCACCAACGCTTTGGAGTCCTCGGCGTAGCAGAGGTCGAGCACGGTGCCGGCAGCGATGCTGCCCGCGCTCACGGCCGCCACGGGCTCGCGCAAAATCGGCTTCGATAATTTGCCTGCGTTATGCAACTTATTGCATGCGAGCGCCAAAGCCACAAAGCCCGCCGTGACGCTTGCGGTGCGGGTGCCGCCGTCGGCTTCGAGCACGTCGCAGTCCACGCTGATCTGTCGCTCGCCGAGTGCGTGTGTGTCCACGATGGCGCGGAGCGCGCGGCCGATGAGGCGTTGAATTTCCATGGTGCGACCGGATGGCGCTTTGCCTCGTCCGTCGCGCGACTCACGCCTCACCGGATTGGAGCGTGGATGCATTTGGTATTCGGCCGTGACCCAGCCAACGCCCTTGCCTTCGAGAAACGGCGGCACTTTGTTGTCGATGCTCGCGGTGGCAAGCACCAGCGTGTTGCCTGCGCGGTACAGCACCGAGCCTTCGGCCATCTTGTGAAACCCGAGCGTCATTTCTACCGAACGAAGTTGCTCTGCTGTGCGGCCATCGA
>JAYWGD010000296.1:0-2048 GCA_043778435.1 Myxococcales bacterium
CAAGGTAAGCGCATGCAAGCCGAACAAGTCGACGAGCAGCGCCTCGCTTTCGGCCGACTTGTCGCCAAGCAACACCCACACGAACTCATGAGCCGCGTGCGCGCTGCGAAGTTCTGACTCCCCTTGCAGCTCCACGAAAACGTCACCGCGCAAGCGAAGCGCCTTCATCACTGTGGCTCAGGCCTTCTTCTCGACCAGCATCATGATGCGTGGGGATTCAGCTCCAAAAAAGATGCCAGGAAGCGGCAGATCGCCACTGATCTCGACGACACGGAAGCCCCACTTGTGAAGGGCACGCCCAAGCTCATGCACAGCATAAAGCCTGATCGAATAGCTGTGCTCTCGCACGCGACCATCATTGAACATGAGCGTGCGTTTGACGTGCAACCTGCTCGTCAAAAAATCCATCGATGCTTCATCCATGCACACACAATTGTCACCCTCAAACCACGCGGTTGATGGCAGTCGCGGCGCCAAGTGATCACGGTTTGGGACGTCGATAAGAAGCTGTCCGCCTGGCTTGAGCGCGCGATGCAACTTCTGCAACAACGCAATGTTCTCATCCTCGGTGAAGTAGCCAAAAGTGCCGCCCACACAATAGACGCCGTCGAACTGCGCCTCATCTGCGAGCTCACGCATGTCTTCTACACGCACTTGAACCTGTACGCCGCGTAAGCGCGCACGGTCACGAATCTCTTGAGCCATCACCTCACTGCAATCAATCGCAGTCACAGAATAGCCTCGCTCTGCCAAAGCAACCGCGTGTTCGCCTCGACCGGCGCCCAAATCCAAAATACGCCCGCCAGAAACGACGCCCAGCGCCTCTTCAATAAACGCACATTCGCTCAGGGCCTCGGTTGCACCTGCAGCCGGCAACGTGGCGAGATAGTCCTCGTCAAACATGGTTTCCCACCAATGATTGGTAAGCGTTTTTTCGAGTGCGGTGTCGGCCGTCTTGGAGAACTTAAGCGCGACAGGAGGCGGTGGCGGCGGTGCTGCGCCGCGATTCGGTGCAGCATGCACAGACTCTATCGCAAGCACGTCCTCGCTCGATAGCTCGGACGCTGGCAAACTTCGAGGAGGCTGACTTACGGATGCCACAGACTCAGAGGGCACCGAAAGAATGCCGTGCGTCGATTCGGGCATGGCCATTGAAAGAGGAATGTCCTCAGACTCAGGTCCTCCAAGCGCAGGCAGCAGCGAGTCTTTTGCTCTGGGTCTAGGCGGCATTGAACGCGACGAGGGCTGCGGCGGCGGCTCAGAAGGTGGCCGCGAAACAGGAAGGACCGACGGTGAGACTTCAGAGACCAGCGGATTTGAAAGTGGCCCAGACAACGGCACGGAGGGCGATGGCCGCGCGCTAAGAGGTGAAATCTCAACCAAGCTTGGCGTCGATGGCGCGGGCTCACCGATGGCAATGGTCGGCATGGGCGCAATGGCACCCCCAAGCGACATGGCAGCCGGGGGGGGCGGAGGCGCCGACGAGGGATTCTCTTGCACACTTATCTGCAACGACAAGCGCGATTTCCGGCGCGGCACCGACAATGCGGGTTCTGAATCGGGGGGCAGGCGACGACTCGAGGGAGGTCCGGAACGACCCTGGCTCATGAACGCCTCCGACGCGATGTGGACGCGGTGTTCTTCTTGAATTCGGTCGCGCGGCGCAACCTCGCAAGCGGCTCGCCCATCCGGATGGGGCCTTCGGGCATCACCCACTCTACACCCGCCTTGGCTTCGAACAAGACCACGGCAGTCGACCCTAGATGAAAGCGCCCGAGCTCGTCGCCGCGTGCAACCTCCTTGCCCATCGGCCATTCACCGACGGGCACGTCGCGCTCGTCGATTCCTAAGACAGAGATGCGCCCGACGACCATCGCGGCTACCAAAATGATGGCTACACGTCCGTGCTCTGGCGTGTCGACAAAGCACGCCACGCGGCGATTACGAATGAACAACTGCGGGATATGCTTTACGCCAAATTCGTTGACAGGAAAGTAATCCCCGGGCAGCGAATTGACACGCGAAAGCACGCCTTCGCAGGGCACATG
>JAYWGD010000297.1:0-5670 GCA_043778435.1 Myxococcales bacterium
GCCGCTGCCAGATTCTTGCAACATGCAGGCAATCATCTCTTGGCAAGATCCACAGTCTCCTCCAGCACTGCATGCGCGGGTTACGTCGCATACGGTCTCGGCGCCATCGGAGATTGCTTCGCGAATGGTGGTGTCAGTGACTGCTTTGCAAATGCAAACGTACATGCCTACATCGTTACTGAAAGTCGCTTTCAAAATCAAGAGCTGCAAAAGGCCCAGAGCACGAATGCTCTGGGCCTTTTTGGTCCAACGCCCTTGAGGACGGGTCTTAGGGCCGAATCTGCTGGGCGAGGTAGTTGGCTTCGCCGATCTGTTTCACAAGCTCCAGCTGTGCCTCGAGCCAATCGGTGTGCGCATCCTCAGAGACCAAGATCTGCTCGAGCAGCACTCGCGATGCGAAATCGCTGGCTTCGCTGCAGATGGTGATGGATTTCTTGAGGTTTGGGATGGCCGTGTGCTCAATGGCGAGGTCGTTCTTGAGCATCTCGAGCACTGTTTGCCCCACGTTCACCTTGCCAAGGCGTTGCAAATTTGGCAGGCCCTCGAGGTACAGGATGCGATCGATGAGCAAATCGGCATGCTTCATTTCGTCGATGGATTCGGAGCGCATGATAGCGGCCAATCGATCATAACCCCAGTTTTTGCACATTTTTGCATGCACAAAGTATTGGTTGATGGCCGTGAGTTCACCAGTAAGGATTTCGTTGAGGGCTTCGATGACTTTTGGATCGCCTTGCATGTGTCTCATCCTGCCACAACAGCGATGCAAATGGGGCACGCAAAGGGCATTTGCTGCTAAGTTCATGGCGCCCGGATGATCCTCAGTCTCTATGTTCTTGGTGCGCTGCTTGCCGCGGTCGTTGGTGGTGCGCTCTGGACCCGCCGCCGCGCCCTTCCGCCAATCCCAACGAGCGCTGAAGAAGAGACGGCGCCCGTCACTTTGCCAAGCGGCCATCCCTTGCCGTTGCCGCCCCAGCAAACGCTGGCGCCGCGCTCGTTGAATGATGGTGCCTGGTCTACGGGCTTGTCGCGCGCGCGTGAGGGCTGGCAAGCTCGTTTCGGCGCTTTGTTGGGAGCAAAATCCCTGGATGCCGGCTTGGAAGCCGAGCTCGAAGAGGCTTTGCTCACAAGCGATGTCGGAGTGGCTACGACCACGGCGCTTCTCGAGCGCATCAAGCGCAAACTTGGAAAGAAAGCGCTCGCTGATGGCGAGGCAGTGCGCGCTGCATTGCGACAAGAAGCGACAAGCTTGCTCGACCTGTCGGGCAGCGGACCGCTTCGCGAAGCAGCCTCCGGCCCAACGGTGATTGTGATGGTCGGAGTCAATGGCGTGGGCAAGACCACCACCATCGGCAAACTCAGCAAACATTACAAGGATGCGGGCAAGCGCGTCATCTTGGGCGCTGGAGATACCTTTCGCGCCGCCGCTGCTGATCAACTCCAAGTTTGGGGCGATCGCCTTGATGCCATCGTGGTGCGGGGCGCAGAAGGCGCCGACCCAAGCAGCGTGGCGTTTCAGGCCGTAACAGCGGCGGTCAACGATGGATTTGATGTGCTTTTGCTCGATACGGCTGGGCGCTTGCACACCAAGGCTCCGTTGATGGACGAGATGTCCAAAGTGCATCGCGCGGTGGCGAAAGCTTGTCCGGGGGCGCCCCACGAAGTGCTGCTCGTGCTCGATGCGACCACCGGTCAAAACGGCCTCACGCAGGCGAAGGTCTTCAAGGATGTGGTCCCGCTGACCGGCATCGTTTTGACCAAGTTGGATGGAAGCGCCAAAGGGGGCATCGTGCTTGCCATTGCGGAGGAGCTTGGTTTGCCCGTGCGGTATGTAGGGCTAGGAGAGGGAGAGTCGGACTTGGTGCTCTTTGAGCCTGAGAGATTTGTCGATGCACTGTTCGGCCCCTGAGCTCAAATTGAGCGAGTGCGCCTCAGCGACTCAAAGGATGCAGGCCATTCCTTTGGCAATTTCCAGCGCTTCTTCTTGGCGCGTCGGATGCGCGTTCGACTTGCGGTTTGCGCTCGCTTTGCGAAATGCTTGCGTGTTAGCGTCCACAGACATTGCGAGGTATTTGATGAAGCAGGCTCGATTGTGGATGTGGATCGCCGTGGCGATGGGGGTCTCTGGAGAGGCTCTTGCCCAGAAAAAAGGCGCAAAACCAAAGAAGGCCCCTGTTGCGGTGCAGAGGGCTCCCGGCACAGCGGCTGCTCCGGCGGCGGCTGGCGCTGTGGACCTTGATGCCCCGCCGGCAGCAGGTGCCGATGCCAGCAAGGGCTTGGATCTTGACGCCCCTGGCAGCGCACCGTTGCCCAGCGCCGACGCCAGCACGGCCACGGTTGCGCCTGCGGACCAAGCTGGCGGAGGCATCTGCGACATCAACCCCGCGTTGTGCCCCAAGCCATTGGATCTCAAGGCAGCGGCCGCGCGCGACGTGCAGGCCGATGTGTCTGCAGTGCAGCAGGTGTACGTGCTGCACAAGGGGCGCTTGGAGCTCAATCCTTACTGGTCTTTCAGCGTGAACGACCAGTTCGTTAGCCATCCGGGTCCAGGTCTCGCAGCCAACTATTACGTTTCCAACGTGATCGCCGTGGGCGTCAACGGCAACTTCTACCAGCCCTTTAATGTGGACTCGGATTTCAACTTTCAGAATCGCCGCGCGACGCGCCTTGGCGTACCTCTGCAAGAGTACCAGTGGAACGCCAACCTCAACCTTAGCTATGTGCCTTTTTATGGCAAATTCGCTGGGTTTGGTAAGTTCATTTTCCACTATGACGCATACCTTGTTGGTGGCGTCGGCATGATCAGCACGCGTCCCATCCCTGTTGTCGACTCGGACAACCGCAACTTCGCTTGGGAGGGCAAGTTGGCCTTCAACGCGGGCATTGGTTTGCGTGTATTCTTCAACCGTTGGTTCGCCATGAACCTGGAGCTTCGCAACTACATCTTTAACGACAAGTTAGAGAATATCAAAGTCGCGAACACCACAGCCGGTCAGCTTGACAAGGCCACGTGGTACGCCGAAAGCGGCAGCCTCACCAACAACGTGGCCGCGCAGCTCGGTGTCAGCGTCTTTTTGCCCACCTCGTGGGAATACCGGTTGCCTAAGTGAGCGAAAGAGAATCACCCATGTCGAACAAGACTCTTCCTTTCGTGATCGCAGCGCTTGCGCTGGTCCTTGCCCCTCGTGCGGCTCAGGCCCAAGAAATTCAACTCACCGGTCCGCTCGCGGGTGCACCCGCCGTTCGGAATTTGCGTCTGCATCGTGAAGGCCGTATCGAGATTGCTCCCACCCTAGCGTTCACGCTTCTTGATGAGTACCGCCGCACGGTCTTCGCAGGCGCTCGTGTGCAGTACAATGTGACCGACTGGCTGGGTGTTGGCGTCTGGGGCGCATTCGGCGCCTTGCAGCTAGACACCGATCTGTCCGAAAAGATTGACAAGAACGCGCCTCGTGCTCTTGCACAGACGCAAAGCAATCTGCGTAGCTCCGACTTTCCAAAGCAAGTGTCGAGCATGCAATGGGTTGCGGCTCCTCAAGTGCAGCTGGTTCCGTTCCGCGGCAAAATCGCGATGTTCGAGAAGGTCTTCGTGGACACCGACGCGTACATCCACGTAGGTGTCGCGGCCGTTGGCCTAAAAGAGCGTGGCGATTGCAAAGGCGCGGCCGCATGTTCGTTGCCCGCGTCTTTTGATCTGCAGTCTCGCGTCGCGTTGGCGCCGACCTTCGGTTTGGGCCTCAACTTCTACACCAGTGATCACATATCCTTGGGCGTTGAGTATCGCGCCATGCCGTTCTCTTGGAACCGAGCCGGCTTCGATACGCGCGGTACGGGCACCGATGGCAACTCGCCAGATGGCAACGTGGATGCGCAAGATCGTACCTTCAAGTTCAATCAGATGGTGGCTGTGAGCGTAGGTATTTTGCTGGGTGATCGCAAAGTCACTGAGTAGTACTCGCCTGCTGGCAAGAGCATGAAAACCCTCGCAAGCTTCGGGCGTGCGGGGGCTTTTCTTTTTGTGGCCCGCTTGGCGCAGCTCTAGCTGTTTGCAGACTTCTTTTTGGCCACTGCATCATGCACGCTTTTAGGCAAGTCTACGCCGTGCTCGTGCAGTTGATGCAAGAAGGTGGGCTCGTGTCCGGTGGGCAGAAGCGAGCTAATGATGGCGCCGCTCTCCTCTTGGCCCTTGTATTCGCGGGCGAACACGTCGCGCACGTCGTACACACCGGTGACGGCGTCGTAGCCACAGACCTCGCTGATGTGTGTGATCTTGCGGCTGCCATCGTGAAGGCGAGACACTTGCACGATGGCGTTGACGGCCGAGGCAAGCTGTACGCGTAGCGCGTGAAGCGGCATGTCGATGTCACTCATCATGGCCATGGTTTCAAGCCGGGCAAGCGTGTCGCGTGGGTAGGTGGCGTGTAGTGTGGCCATGCAGCCGCCGTGGCCACTGGTCATGGCTTGGATGAGATCCAGCGCTTCGCCGCCGCGGATTTCTCCGACCACAATGCGATCGGGACGCAGACGCAATGTGGCGCGAAACAAATCGCGGATGGCGACAAGACCGCGACCTTTGGGATCGCCTGGGCGTGCCTCCAGTTGCACGACGTGGCTGCGCTGAAGCTGAAGCTCGCGCGCATCCTCAATGACCACCACACGTTCGCCCTCGGGAATGAAGGACGAGAGCGCGTTGAGCATGCTGGTCTTGCCGCTGCCCGTGCCGCCGGCCACCAGCACGTTGAGCTTGGAGTGCACCATGGCGTGAAGGCTCTGCGCGGCGTCTTCGGGCATCGCGCCGAACTTGATAAGTCGCTCGATGGTCAGCGTCTCTTTGAAGAAGCGGCGGATGGCCAAGCACGCGCCTTCGGGTGCGGCAGGCGGGATCACGGCCTCCACACGTGAGCCATCGGGCAAACGGCCCTCAAGGATGGGATGCATTTCGTCAAGATTTTTGCCTACAAATTGCGCGATGTTGCGCAGCGCGGAGAGCAGAGCCTCATCGGTCTCAAACTTTGCGTCTGTGAGCACAAGGTTGCCTTTGCGCTCGACGTAGATCTGGTTCGGTCCGTTGACCATGATCTCGCTGACGCTGGCGTCCTCAAGAAATGGCCGGATGGGGGCCAAAAATTGAAGCAGTGTTTCCTCGAATATCGCTTTAGGGATCATGGGCTGGTTACTCCGCGCTCACGTTGCCGCGCGCTTCTTCGGCATGCTTACCGTTCGGTGCAATGGTCAGGTACTGCTGAAACCGCGCACGCGCACGCACGCGGTCTTTGAGCATGTCTCTGTAGAGTACAGCCAACATGAACTGTGTCTCGCTGTCGCGTGGGGCCAAGCCTGCAACACGAAGCAAAATCTCTTCGGCGCGCGGGCCATCACCAATGGCGTAGTAAAGTGAGCCTTGAATACGGAGTGCGTCGGTGTCGCCGGGGTGTTTGCGCAAGTGCTCCTCGGCGTGTTTCAGGGCCAATCGATAGCGTGCATCTTGCACACAAACGCGAATCAGCAGCGGGAAAACTTCGATGTCGTTCGCGCCTCGCTCGATGGCGGCCGTGAAGTATTCCTCAGCGCGAGTGAGGTCGCCGACTTGAGCGAACATACGGCCGCGATAGAGGAGCTTCTCAGGCGTGCTCTCGCGCTCAGCCACTTCGGCATCAAACTCGCGTGCCG
>JAYWGD010000298.1:0-5670 GCA_043778435.1 Myxococcales bacterium
TTGGTCACCAGACCAAGCGTTGGAACCCAAAGATGAAGACCTACATTTACGGCGCCCGCAACGGCATCCACATCATCGACTTGGACCAGACCGTTCGTCTGTTCGACAAGGCCTACAACTTCGTCGTCGACATCGCAGCTCGCGGCGGCCACGTGCTCTTTGTGGGCACGAAGCGCCAGGCGCAGGAGATCGTTACCGAAGAAGCGAACCGCTCGGGCTCTCCATTCGTGATCAACCGTTGGTTGGGCGGCACGCTCACCAACTTCCGCACCATCAAGCAGGGCCTTGAGCGCATGAAGCAGCTCGAGCGGATGAAGGAAGATGGAACCTACAACCAACTTTCCAAGAAGGAAGTCTCGCGCCTCGAGAAAGAGCGCGAACGCTTCGACAAATACGTGGGCGGCTTGCGCAACATGGGTGGCTTGCCCGCAGCCGTGTTCGTCATCGATCCTTCCATGGAGCCTATCGCCATCGAAGAAGCCAAAAAGCTTGGCTTGCCCATCGTTGCCATCACGGACACGAACTGCAACCCCGACCCCATCGACCATGTCATCCCTGGAAACGACGACGCCATCCGCTCGATTCGCCTCATCGCGGGTCGCATCGCGGACGCAGTCATTGAAGGCAACCAGAAGTACAAGGCGCGTCAGCACAAGGCTGAGTCCGCTGCTGCTCCTCAGAACGGCTAAGCCCACAGAAAGCCCGAAGGAGAATTCATATGCAAGTTACAGTTAAAATGATCAGCGAGTTGCGTGAGCGCACACAAGCTGGGATGGCGGATTGCAAGTCGGCATTGGTCGAGGCTGAAGGCGACATGGACAAAGCAGTCGATGTCATCATGAAGAAGGGCCTCGTGAAGGCTGCAAAGACTGCCGGCAAAGTTGCCAGCGAAGGCGAAGTGCGTACCTGGGTCTCGGCCGATGGCAAGCATGGCGTCATTCTCGAAGTCAACTCGCAGACCGACTTCGTGTCGCGTGGCGAAGACTTCAGGAGCTTTGTGACCTCAGTGATCGAGACCGCCGCCACGTTGGCGCCTGGCGCCGACCTTTTGGCCGCTCATCTCAAAGGCAGCGACCAAACGGTGGAACTTGCGCGTCAGGCGTTGGCAGGCAAGATTGGCGAGAACATCGTCGTTCGTCGTTGGGAGTCGCTCAAGGTGCAAGGCGAAGGCTTTGTGCACGCTTACATCCACATGGGCGGCAAGAATGCATCGCTTGTTGCGGTCGAGACCGCAGCGCATGGCAACGCCGATGTGAAGTCCTTCATCGACAACGTGGCGATGCAAATTGTCGCGATGCGCCCTCACGCGGTGTCCAAGACGGACATCGCCGAGGTGCATGTCGCCAAGCAGAAAGAGATCTTCGAAGGTCAGCTCAAGGAAGAGGGCAAGCCCGAAGCCTCGTGGGCCAAAATACTTGAAGGCAAGATTGGCAAGTGGTTCACCGAGATCACCTTGCTCGGTCAGGACAACGTGTGGGAGCCAGGCGCTGGCACCATCGAGAAGATCTTGGGCGAAGTCTCGGCTCGGGCGGGCGGCGTGAAGGTCTCCAGCTTCGTTCGCTTCGAGCTCGGCGAAGGCATCGAGAAGAAGACTGAGAATCTGGCCGATGAGGTTGCAAAAACCATCGCAGGATAGCGGCGGGATAGCGCAGCATCCGCGAATCGTCGGTTGCCGGCCGCCTGACGTAGGAAGACTACGCGGCGGCGGCCGGACGCCCTAGCTTCGCGGCGCTGCACTACCCCGCGCATCTGCACTGCTTTTTGGAGTGTGTGCAATGTGCATAAACCCCGCTGGCGACTACGTCGCTTGCGGGGTTTGCTTTCGGGGGCTCGCGCCTTTGTTGCTTGCTTGCTTGCTTTTGCTAGCGACTACGTCGCTTGCTGGAGATGCGTGTGTTTTGCACGCAATTGCTTTTATGCGGAGCGTAACGAAGTGCCTTCTGACTGCGGTGGAGTCCGCCTCACGGTGATGGCGTGGGGGGCGCGACTACGTCGCTTGCTTGTTTCTGCGGACGTCGGGGACTGGTTTGCGGTAGTCGACATGATCATGTTCGACTTTCGCCTCATCGATTGTCCGTTTTGCGAGGTCAATGACACCACGGTGAGGGGGCTGCGTGGTGGCGCGCATCATCGGTTCGGCCATGGCATCGAGGTAACGGTTGTAGAGTGCAATCGTTGCAAGTTGCTTTATGCAAACCCGTTTCCCTTTCCCAAAGAGGGAGCTGTGCTTTACGGCGATGCGGATCAGTATTTCGCATTGCACAACGAAGACACGAAGGTGGTCCACTACCGTGGGCTTGCGCAAGAGATGGTGCAGCGGAGTGGAGTGTCGGAGCCCCGCATTGTGGACGTCGGGTGTGGTCGCGGCGAGTTCGTGAACGCGTGTTTGCTGGAGGGGTACAAAAGAGTTGAGGGATTCGATACCTCGCCCGCATTTGTCGCCTACGCCCGCAACAAGTATGGTGATCACTTCCACGAGGGCACGGTGGAGGCGTTTGCATCGGGCGAGCGTCTGGGCAGCTATGACATCGTGATGCTCAATGCGGTGCTAGAGCACGCGCACAATCCGAGCAGCATGCTTGCTGCGTGCGCTCAGCTGCTCAAGCCCGGTGGACTCATCTACATCGACATTCCGAACGAGCGATATCTGCTCAATGGCGTCGCGAATTTTCTAAGCCGGATTCGCAATCGAAAGACGGTTTACTATCTCGCTCCCACCTGGGACCCGTACCACGTGTTCGGATTTGGAAAGCAGACGGTGCGTCATATCCTCAAGCAACATGGCTTCGAGTTGCTCTCGATGCAGGCCGTTGCCGCGCCCGTGTTTAAAAGCTCTGGCGGTATTCGGCAGCAAGTGTTCGCGTTTGCGGTGACGCAACTCAACCGAATCTCCAACCTGACCGACAGCGCAGGCAACTTCACTATCTTTGCTCGGAAGCGCTAGCTCACGCTTCGCACGCTTGACGCGCAGGGGTTGGGTCGTGCATGACCCAAAGCCTCATGTCGAACCCCTATTACCCACCAAGCGCCGAACTTGCTGTGCCTCAAAACGAGGCCTCGCAGGGTCATCCGAAGGGGCTCTATACACTTTTTGGCGCGGAAGCTTGGGAGCGGTTTTCGTACTATGGCATGCGCGCGCTTTTGGTGTTGTACCTGACCAAGTCGGTTGGGCTCACCAAGGACAACGCCCTGCAGATTTACGGCGTGTACACAGGCTTGGTGTATGTTACACCTTTGCTTGGCGGGTACCTGGCCGATAAGATTTTGGGCCGTCGCAAGGCAGTGCTTATTGGCGGTTTGGTGATGGCATTGGGGCACTTGGCGATGGCCGTGCCAAGCTTGCTTTACGTGGCGCTGGCCTTGCTGATCGTGGGCAACGGTTTCTTCAAACCCAACATCTCCACCATGGTCGGTGGGCTCTACAGCGAAGGCGACAATCGCCGTGATGGGGCCTTCACCATCTTCTACATGGGGATCAACTTGGGCGCCCTTTGGTCTCCCATCGTGTGTGGCACGCTTGGCGAAAAAGTGAGCTGGCACGTGGGTTTCGCGGCCGCGGCCGTAGGCATGACGATGGGCCTTTTGCAGTTCGGTTGGGGCCAGAGCAATCTGCACCACACCGGTTTGCCGCCTGGTCGCGCGCCTTCGCCTGGGACAACCTCCATGTTGGCGCCCAAGGATTACACCGATGTTGCCTTGTGGACCCTCGGCAGCTGCGCTGTTGCATGGGGCGGCGTGGTTGTCGCACCTGTCTTGAGTGATAGCTTTGTTTCCGTGGCTGCGTACGCTGGCTTCGTCGGCTCAGCCCTGGATGCAGCGCTTTTCAAGGGTGTAGGCACCGTAGTACTTGTGCTCGCCTCCTCTCTACCGGTGACGTTAACGCTGGGGGTTGGCCTGTTTCGTGGTGCAGGCTCGCAGGAAAAGAAGCAGCTCGCGGTGGTTGTGATCCTCTGCTTGTTCAACATCTTTTTCTGGATGGGCTTTGAGCAGGCGGGCGGTACCATGACGTTGTTTGCCGAGGACAAGACCAATCGCATGATTGGTCCTTTGGGGATGGTGCTGGCGGGTGTGGTGGTTGCAGCATGCACCTACAATTTTTGGCTCTCCACCAAGGATGAGCCAAGCGGGAAGGGCTTGTGGCTCACGTTGTCGGCCATGTTTGGCCTGCTCACAGTGGGCATGTTTGTGGAGGCTGCGCTCCTGGCTTTGAAGGGCGCCGAGGTGGAGGTCCCCGCTTCGCTCTTTCAGTCGGTGAATCCGATGGTTATCGTCGCTTTTGCACCCACATTTTCGCGCCTGTGGACGTGGCTCGATGGAACCAAATTCCGGCTCTCTATCCCCAGCAAGATGGCTGTGGGAATGGTGGTTTTGGGCTTGGGGTTTGTGGTGCTCTTCGCGGGCCAAAAAGTGGGCGAGATGTCGGGCGCAAAGATCAGCATGGCGTGGCTTGTGGCCGTTTACGTCATCCACACATTGGGCGAGCTTTGCTTGTCGCCGGTGGGCCTCTCCATGGTGACCAAGCTTGCGCCGGCGCGTGTGGCGTCGCTTGCGATGGGCATGTGGCTCGGCTCCAGCGCGGTGGCCAATTATCTTGCCGGAACGCTTGAGCACTCGCTTGAGGGCAAGAACATCCCCATCTACGCGTTTCTTATTGCGAGTTCGATCGTGCCAGCACTCTTGTTGATGACGCTCAATCCAATACTCAAAAAGTGGATGGGTCCGCACGCCTATTGAGCGAGGCGGTAGGATGTAGTGCCGCAAAAACGGGGCAGCCGTTGATGCGTGCGGAACGTTTACACTTCGGGAATTGGGGTTTATGGTTTGGCCATGACAAACACCCACGGAATGCTCGCGCGTCGTCACTTCTTGGGCGGTGCGGTGGCAGGAGCCGCAGCGGTCGCGAGCGCGTCGCGCGATGCGAGCGCTGGCGTCGACAAGAATCGCAATTGGGCGGCAGTGCCTCCGCCGGGCTTTGCGCCGTTTAGTGCGCCAGGAAAGGTTGTACGCGTCACCAAGCCCGACTGCTTGCAGGCCAATAAGAACTATCCAAAACCGGAGGATGCGCGCGCGATGCTTGAGAAGGCACTGACTTCGCTTACGGGCAAGCCGAATTTGGTCGAGGCCGTGCGTGTGTTCGTGAGCCCCGCCGACAAAGTGTGCGTGAAGGTGAACGGCATCGCACTCAAGAATATGTCCACCAATAAGGAGCTGGTGCTCCCGTTCATCCAAGCGATGATCGACAGCGGTGTGCCAGCAAGCAACATCACGGTGCTTGAGCAATGGATGGGCTTCCTGCAGGGTACACGCATCAATGCGCAGAACGTTCCCGCCGGCGTCAAGATTGCCATTCACGGCAACAAGGACACCGCGATGGAAGAGCGCCATGTGGAGGGCACGCGAAGTGGCAAAACCACGTTTGCGCGTGCACTGACGGACAGCACTGCAGTCATCAATTTTGCGCTGCTCAAGGATCACTCGATTACTGGCTACACGGGCGCCATCAAGAACATGACCCACGGCTGCTCGCTCAATCCTCATGATTTTCATCAGCGAAAAGGCTCGCCTCAGCTCGCGCACTTGTACAATCAAGATGTGATCCGAAGCCGTGTTCGTCTCAACATCGCTGACGGCTTCAAGATCATGGCGCACGGCGGTCCGCTCTACAAGAAA
>JAYWGD010000299.1:0-5662 GCA_043778435.1 Myxococcales bacterium
GGCTCGTGTGGGTTGGGTCTGTGGGGAGTGTGCTGCCACTGGCAACCTTTGACTGACACTTGTTCGCCGCGAGCGAACACCAACCGCCAGCGCAGTCACCGTCACTGAAGCAGGAGGATGCCGTCGTGCAGACGCCGGCTGCAGAGCAGAGTCCGGATTGGCACACCGTGGCCGCGCTTGCCGTGGTGCAGCTGCCTTCACCAGCAGCAAAACCACAGGTGTTGGTGCTTAGCGAGCACACGCCGCTTGCGCAGATGGCTGCGCCTACCGCGGTACTGCATGTGCCTGCGAGCGCAGGGTCAGAAGCGTTGCGGCCTGCGACTGTGGGGATGGCGGTGCCGTTGCCGAGCTTGGTGGTGCATGTGCCTGTGTTGCTTGCGCACCACGAGGTGCCGCACTGCGCGTCACGCGAACAGAGATTGCTGCATGCGCCCGTTGTGGCGCCGCAGAATGCGCCGGCGTGCACGGGTGTGCCGTTGCCGCAGCCATTCGTGCCGGTGGTGTCGTCTGCGCAGGTACCGCAAGCGCCCGTTGCCAATGCAAAGGGAGCCGCGGCGTTTACGCATGCTTGGGCTGAAGTGGTACCAAAGTCGCCGTCAGCGCCAGCACATGTTCCCGCCGTGGTGTTGCAGGTCGGTGTGGTGCCGGTGCAGTTGCTAAGATTGGTCGCGGAGCACGCAACACATGCGCCCGAGGCTGCGCAGGCTGGCGTGGTCGTGGTGGCGCATGCGAGCGTAGCCGCACTGCCATTGTCGCCATTGCATGCAGCGCAGCGCGTGGTGGTTGCATTGTACACGGGTGTGGTGGAGGTGCCGAAAGGTGCCGTGTCGCAATCGGCTTGCGCGCTTGGAGCCCAAACGTCGGCGAAATTGTTATGACCAATGACATTGGCGCCGCCAACAGCGAGGGCGCGTCCGTCTGCCAACTTCACAATGGCCTGGTGGTAGGCCGCTGTGCTTGGGAAAGTGGCCGTCAAAGTGGCAGCGTTGGTCGTTTCATCAAACAAGAAGCGCCCGCCGGCTACAAGGTGCTTGTCGCCGTAAGAGATGTTGTTGTTCGGGCCATTGCAGGCGTGTGACATCGACGGTGCCGTCGGGAATCCGGCGGTCGCGATAGAAGCGTCTGTGGCAATGTCGTAAACGCGCGCCCAATTGGGGTTCGTGCCACCCGCGCCATACCAAAGGACGTTGCCGTTGCTGAGCTCAACAATCGGTGCGCAGTTGGTATCCCCGCCCGCCACGTTCGCGGTGTACGCCCAAGTGTTTGTCGCAGGATTGAAAATGCTTAGCTTGCTTACACTTGCAATCTGCACCCATATTTTCCCGTCAGAAAATTTGTACGCGCCTGCGTTGTTGTAGCTGCCATAAGCCGTCATGCTGGCTTGCGCGGTGTAGCTGTTGCTGCCGAGATCATAGATCTGTGCGGATCCGTTATTGCCCGTGACAAAGAAGAAACGATTGCCTCCCAAATGGGTGAGAGCATACCCATTGACTCCGTCTTGCGCGGCCACCGGAATTGAGGCCGTTGTGGTCCATGTGCCGGTTGCTTCGTCAAACGCTGCGGTTGGGTAGCCCGCGACGGCAGTGCCGCCAATGCTCCACGCCTTCCCACTGTCGCCCGCAACGAGACGCTCCCGATGCTCAAAGCTGTAGGGCGCGGCGCCCGTGGTGGCCCAAGTGCCGGTGTCGGGATCGTAGAGTTCGGAGGTGGTTCCGCCCGCACGATAAAGTACTTTGCCGGAGGTGAGTCGGACAGCAAAGGCCTCCCAGGTGGTCGACGTGGTGGCGGGATTGCCCGTGGTGACCCATGCAGGATCGACAATGGCCGGGTAGGCGATGTCGTTGTCCCAACGCACTGCGACGATCGCATTGCGGGCGCCAGGTGCCGTCACAGACCTGCCCCAAGGAGCCCGCGCATCGATGTCGACTGCAACGCCTTCGACGGAGAGCGTTGCCTCAAAGCGCGCGCCCGTTGCGTCGTAACCAAAGGGCGCATTGACGCGCATGCGGGGCGTGCCGTGGGCATCCAAAAATTCGAGCGTGTTGGCGACCAAGCGCAAGCCAGCCACGCCCTCTTGGAGCGACACGTTGTAACGAAGCTCCGGCTGTGCCGGCGCTTGCTCGAAGCGTACAAAGTCCTCGGTGCCTTGTGGCGTCACACGCTGTGTCACTCGTGTTCCCGTGCCCAAAGCATCTGCGTACTGCAACAAGCCGTTCTCGGTGGTGGCGCGCGCGGGCTGTGCGCCGAGCAGTGCAACGGAGACGTGTTGCGCGCCCATGGCGATTGAGAAGGCATCGCTCGCGAGGCGAGGCATGCGCGTCACCGCAAAGTTGTTGCCCTCGTTTGCAAGCCCTTTGAAATGCGCTTCGAGCATGGTGCCCTGAGGCTCCAAACGCAGCTCGGCAAGTCCCGCTGGAATATGGCCGTCGAGTGCATCGTGGGTGGTGATGACGGCCGGCGGAGCCTCTGCATTGGTACCCTTGGTACAACCGAGAAGCCCGGCGAGCATCAATGCCTGAAGGGCACGAGTGGTGGAAATCGGATGAATCATGGTGACGGAGGAGACCGACAAATCCAAGTGACGTCAATTCTTTAAGATTCGTCTTTGCTGCAGCGAACAGCCTACACAAGAAGGCCGTCTAGAAACTCTAGGCGGCCTTTTGGGTCCGCGCGTAGAGCTTGAAGCTCAGCTGGCAGTCTGTTGATTCTGCATCATCTGCGAGATCGCCCGCGAGCGTTCGATGGCAAATTGCTTCACTTCTTTGGTGGGCGACGTTGCCAGTTTGTTGAGCAGTGCCGTGACTTTTGGCAGGTCTTTTCCTTGCCAAAGTGCTTCGAAGTAGTTGTGGGCCAGGCGCACGTCCCGCTGCATCAACGCTTCGTGAGGCGCAAGCAAGGTGATGATTTCGCCCAGATTGCCGGACTGACCGTAGAGCGCTGAAAGTACAAGCAAAGCCAGTGGATCACTCGGTGTGCGCTCTACACCTTTCTTGGCATAGTTGATGGCCGTGTCGCGCGTGGTCTCGTCGGCCGCGAAGAAGCCTTGAAGGGCGATGTAGGGCGCGGCGGTCTTCTCGTTGGCGGGCTTGTTGGCCAACGACTCTACCGCAGCCAGGGCCTCGGCATCGCTGCTGTGGGCCTTGGTGCTTTCGTACAGATAGGCCCACGCATCCACTGCATTGGGAGCTATCTCGATGGCGCGCTCAATCATGGTGCGTTCGGCCAACGTATCGCCTTTGCCCTTGGCGGCGCGCGCCAGGTGCAGCGAGGGGTACGGGTTGTCTTTGAGCAGGTTTTGCGCGCCACGCAGTGTGCCCTCGGCCTTGTCCCACTTCTCTTGAGCGAGTTGCGTCACGCCTAGCGCCATCCAGTCGTCGCCGGTGCCCCCGTTGGCCACCAACTTGGCGAGCACGGTCTCGGCCTTTTCGTTGCGGCCATACTTGATAAGCTCCTGCGCATAGAGCCGCGCGCGGTCTCCGTCGCTGGGGTTTTCGGTCCAGTGCTTGTCCAGGCCGCCCAGCAAATCCTCGAGGCCAATGGCAATCGGGCGCCCCTCATCGTCTTGAACCTGTACCGCAGGGCCGTTGAAGCCAAGCAGCTTCCAAACCTCCTCCATCGTGATGGCCACCGGGCCATCGACGATCTGTTTCTCGATGGGCTTGCCCGACGGGTCCAGCGGAATGAGCACCATGGCATTGCCGGGTACCCCGTTGGAAAAGGCGCTGATGGGAGCAAGAATGGCGGCGCCACCGGTGGGGGTGACAGCTGCGCCTGCGGAAAGATTGGAGTCGGTCATGAGAGCTAAAACGCTATCTCCCTTCGCGGATGTCATCAATCGTGGATGCGCAAAAAAGATACGATTTCACGGGCGCAGGCCTCGGGTTCCGTCAGCGCCATAAAGTGCCCCGTAGGCACCGTGCGAACCGTGAGCCGCGGAACGTTCGCCAAACTCGCCAGGCCATATGTGCCGACGAGCGTGTCCTCCAAGCCACGCAAATACAAAACGGGCTGGCGGAGCGCGGGCAGTGCTGCGCGCAAATCCCCCCGAAGCACCTCGCGCAAACGTGCACGCATCACGTGTCCCGATGGCGCCGAGACGGCCGCGTGTGCCAGCTCGATGAGCTCTTCGTCCGCCTGTTTGCCAAGTGCACGCGCGATTCTGGAGCGCGGTGGTGGCCTACGAAACAGCAATGGCGTGAGCACGGACAGCGATGGGCCAAAACGAATAGGCGCTGCCGCGAAGCTTCCGAGCAGCACCACGGCTTGAACAAGTTCGTGCCTCGCAAGCGCTCTTCGCAGCGCGAGCGGCCCACCATAAGACGACGCGACGATGACGTGCGGCACCTCGGGCCAAGGCAGCGACGTCGCCAGCTCCTCGTAAGGACAGATCCGATCGGGAGGGTAAGAAAGCGAATACACCTCCCCGTATTCCGTCAATGCTTTCGCGAGCAGCGCCTGCGTTTTGCCAGAGCCTTCCATCCCAGGAAGGATAACGAAGTGCCGCGCAGTGGCCGGGAGCGTGCCCGGCTGAGTGCTCGGCTGCGTGGCTACTGGCATGTACCCTGCTGGCACGTTTGGCCCTTGGCGCAGAGGTTGTCGCAACGCCCGCAGTGTTGTGGGTCCAGGCTGAGATCCGTGCACTCCTCAGCTACATTTTTGTACGATTCGCGAAAGCCGCCGCACCGGGTATCTGCAATGCGCACCACGGCCGGGCAAACTACCTCCGTGGACTTTGTGCATTTGCGCGCCCCGTTCAAGCATCGGCTGTAGGCCAGTGGAATCACGTTGAAATTCCCCAATGCATAATTGTCTGTAGGATGCACGCGTACGCCCAATGGGGTTCCGACGCGTTGGCCAACGATGTTAACCATGTAGGATGCATCGAGGTTCTCGCATCCGCCGCAAAACGTGCCGTCGCGATCGGGGTAGGTGGTGCCTACAAAGGTAAACGACTCCTCACGCGTACAACTCAGATCGGTCCACGTGACTTTGGCGGTGCACGTGTTGCCTGGCTCAAGTGCAAGTGGCGCGCTGCTGGTTTCACCGTTGGGGCCCTCGAAGCCAAGTGCCACAGGAGCGTCTTGGTAGGCATCCGCGCCAAAGCCAAACACCAACGGCCCCATGGTGGCGCCGCCCACGACACCCTCGCCGCTGGCGTCGAGTTGTCTGCCATCCACCCAAAATGCAGACTGAACAGGGACTTCGCTCAACGCCTTGAGCACTCGCCCACTTGCAAAGCGCACTGAAAAAAACGACGGTGCAATGGCTAAGATCCCCGACGATGGCAGCGTCTGCAGCATCACCGAAACCATCAAGGGCGACTCTGCCACGCCGCCGGTGGCCGTCTGCCTCACCTGTTTGACACTGAGCAATGGTCCCGGCTTCGCGCCGGCCGTACCGTCACTCGCGTTCTGTGCGCTATTGCCCAAGTCTTGGGTGGCGGTGCACGCAGCAAGCGCCAGAAAAAAAGTCGGAAGGATTCGTGACAAAGAAGCCATCGGGACGGTCATATAGCAGAGTTTTCTGAGCCAGCACCAACGGGCGTAGGAAGGGGTACGTGTAGGATGCATAAGCATGGGGACATGCATTGGCACTGTGGATCTCAAAACAAATATGCATGGTGCATGTTTCTTCTCGGAGTCACTTGTCTCGCTCCCGATGT
>JAYWGD010000300.1:0-2043 GCA_043778435.1 Myxococcales bacterium
TGGAGGCTGCGATTCCAGGCTTTCGCACGGCCGGGAAAACCGCCACGGCGCAAAAGGTCGATCCCAAAACGGGAAGGTACTCACAAGACCATTACGTGGCGTCTTTTGCTGGGTTTGCGCCACTTGAGGCTCCGCGTGTGGTGGTCTCGGTGGTGATCGACGACCCGATGGTGGGCCACTATGGCGGCGACGTTGCCGGGCCCGTCTTTCGCCGTGTTGGTGCGTCCGCCTTGCGCTACATGGGGGCGGTGCCCGCCGGCACGCGCATCGATTTGCGGGCCAAAAAAGATCCGATGGCCTTGCTCGATGAGCCCGGGCTTCCGCCTCCTTCCGTGGAGGATGAGGCCCCATGGGAAGCCCCGCGTACCGTGGATGTGGGGCCCGAGCCCGCAAGCGAGATCAAGGTGCCCGATGTGGCGAATCGATCGGCGCGCGAAGTGGTGCGCACACTGAGCGCAGCCGGCTTGCGCGCCGTGCTCGAGGGCTCGGGGCATGCGGTGCGCATGGTGCCGGCGGTGGGCACCATTGTGCCTCGCGGAACCGATGTGCGCGTGGTGCTCGAGCCATGAATCTGACGATTGGCGAGGTGCTTGCACGTCTGGCGGAGAGTCAGGTGCTTGTGTACAGCGCATCTGGAGCGGGCAGTGCTGCCGTGCTCGGTGTGACGCAAGATTCGCGCGCAGTGCAACCTGGCTGGATGTATGTTGCACGCAAAGGCGCCTCGCGTGACGGACATGCATTCATTGCCCAAGCTCTCGAACGTGGAGCCGGATCCCTCCTGGTGGAGGAGCTAACACCCGAGTCCGCAAGTGCATCGGTGCCGGTTGTGAGAGTGCATGATGCACGCAATGCCTTAGGCCCGGTGGCGCACCTGATCTCCGGTGATGTGAGCCAACGCCTTGCCGTGTTTGGCATCACGGGCACCAACGGTAAGACCACGACCAGCTTTTTGCTTCGCCAATTGCTTGCACTCTCGGGGGCAAGTGACGATTGCGCGGTGGTCGGAACGTTGGGAACCTTCTTTCGTGCCGAGCACGTGACCAGCCATCACACGACTCCCGAAGCCGACGTGCTTGCGCGGCAGCTGGGTCGCATCGTGCAGATGGGCGCGAAGCAAGTGGCAATGGAAGTGTCGAGCATCGCGCTGCACGCGGGGCGTTTGCGTGGTGTGCACTTTGACAGCGTCGCGTTTACCAATCTGAGCCAAGACCACTTGGACTATCACGGCACCATGCAAGCGTACGCCGCGGAGAAGGCGCGCTTGTTCTCGGAGTACCCTTGGCGCCAAGCCGTGATTTGCATCGATGGCGCAACGGGCAAGGATATCGCACGGGAGGTGGCCAATGAGATTCAAAATCAGAGCGCTCATGATGCGAGCTCATCGTTGCATCGCACATTGCTTTGCGTGAGCACGGTGCGTGGCGCCTGCGCAGATTTGGTTCTGTCTCTGCTGGAATCCACCTTGAGCGGGATGCTCGTTCACAGTGAATATGCTGGCGAATCATTTCAGTTTGAGACGACCTTGGTTGGCGCCTACAACCTCGAGAACCTCGCCGTGGCCTTTGGTATTGCCTTGGGACAAGGTCGTGACATTCACGCGCTCGCAGAAGCCGCATCGAAGCTCAAAGGGGTGCCTGGCCGCATGGAGCGCGTAACGCCGCCCGGGCATTCCTTTGTTGTGGTGGTCGATTATTCGCACACGCCCGACGCGTTGGAGCGCGCGCTTTTGGCGTTGCGCCCAAGCACACGCGGCAAGCTCCGGGTGCTGTTTGGTTGCGGCGGAGATCGCGATCGCGGCAAGCGACCGTTAATGGGGGCCATCGCTTCAAAGCATGCAGATGCCATCTATCTGGCCGATGACAATCCGCGCAGCGAAAACGCAGCGGATATCCTAGATGCGATCGAACAGGGAATGGCCTTGTCGGATCGCGCAGGCGTGCAGCGCATTGGCGATCGCGCCCAAGCCATCGGGCGCGCCATCAACGATGCTCTACCCGGCGACGTGATCTTGATCGCCGGCAAAGGCCACGAAACCACGCAAAC
>JAYWGD010000301.1:0-5652 GCA_043778435.1 Myxococcales bacterium
CGGGGCTTACAAAGTCCACCCCGACGATGCCAATGAGCCCGAAGCTGAGAATCAGCAAACCAAAGCTCGACAATGCCACTGTCCAGGGGCGCGCCAAACACCAGCGCAGAGCGCCACGGTAGGCCTCGTCCATGGAGTGAAAGGCGCGCAGAAACGGCGCCTTGGTGCTCTCCCACGGGTCCTTCTCGCCCGGCACATGCGCTTTGGAGCAGCGACTCGAGAGCATCGGGTCTAGCGTGAGCGCGACGAACAAGGACATGAGCACAGCGGCCGTCATGGTCAGACCAAACTGCCGGAAGAACTGTCCGACCATGCCGCTCATAAACGACACAGGCACGAACACTGCCACGATTGTCAGCGTGGTGGCAAAGACGCTCAGTGCAATCTCACTGGTCCCATCCAACGCAGCGCGCATGGGGGATGCGCCGCGCTCCAGATGCTTCGAGATATTTTCACGCACCACCACGGCGTCGTCGATGAGCAATCCAATGGCCAACGACAGCGCGAGGAGCGTCATCATGTTGAGCGTGAAGCCCAGCATGTACATCACGAAAAACGTAGAGATGACGCTGGTAGGCAAGGCCACGGCGCTGATGAGCGTCGAACGAAGATCGAGCATGAACACCAAGATGACCAGGATGGCCATGATGCCGCCGAACACGATCGAGATCTCTACCTCGTGCGCGTTTTCACGAATGAATTTGCTCTGATCGATGACGAGCTGCGTGCTGTAGCCCTCGGGCAACTCAAGCTTCACTTTGTCCAATTTGGCAAAGGCCGCATCTGCCACAGCAATGGTGTTTGTGCCCGACTGCTTCACGATTTCGAACACCACGGCAGGCGTGCCGTTTACGCGCACTTTGGTGCGCAGTTCTGCAAAGTCATCCTCCACAGTGGCCACGTCCGCGAGCCTCACGCTTGAGCCATCCGCACGCGCCGCCACAATGGCTTTGCGTATGTCGGCCACGCTGGTGAACTCGCCCAGTGTGCGCACGCTCAGCTCTTTTTTTGCTTCGTCGAAGTGCCCTGCGGGCACATTCATGTTCTGCAACTTAAGCTGTTGCACCACCCCGGACGGCGTCAGATGCAAGGCCTCCACCTTGGCCAAATCGAGCTCCACGTGAACCTCACGCTCAGCGCCACCGCGTACGTTGACGGTGGCCACCCCCTCCACCTGCTCAAGCGCAGGCTTGATCACATCCTTGGCAAATTTTTGCGTTTCGGCAAGCGAGCGCCCGACAGCGGAAAGCGTGTAGGTTGCAACTGGCGCAGCGCCAATGTCGAGACGACTGACTGTGGGTCATCAACGTCGTCCGGCAAACGTGGCCGCACAAGCGCGACGCGCTCTCGCACTTCGAGCGCCGCTTGCTTGACGTCTACATCCAACTTGAACAGCAAAATAACAGTAGAGAGGCTCTCTCGCGACTGCGTTTGCATGGTGTCCAAGCCGTTGATCGAAACCACTTGGTCCTCGATGGGCTTGGTCACCAACTGCTCGATCTCGCCCGGGCTTGCGCCTCGGTACACCGTGTTGACGACCACGATGGGAAACGACACATCAGGGAACAAGTCGGTTCCGATGCGGGACAGCCCCATGCCGCCAAGCACCATAAGGAACAGGTTGAACATGGCCGCAAAGATGGGCCGTTTGATCGCAATGCTGGAGAGGCTCATGGCTCGCTTTTACTTCTTGGCTGGGATGGTGAGAGCGTCGCCGCTCTTGATGACAACGGCCTCACCGTCTTGCAGCTCAGGCGGCGGCGACACGATGAGTTCATCGTTGGGCGATAGCCCTGCGCGCACAAGCCACGAGCCATCGCTGTCCTCCACGCGCACCACACGCAACAGTTTGGCGTGACCGTTGTCCACCACAAACACCTGGTCCTGCGAGCCAGCCTTTCGCGCTGCTGCGGGCACACGAAGCACGGCCACTGGCGCACCCCCCAAAGCCCGCGCGCGCACAAAGGCATTGCCCGGAATGGCTGCTGTCTGCGCGCCTCCCGGCACCTCAATCTCTACCGGGGCGCGCCGCGTTGCGGCATCGAGCGATGGGACTACGGCCGTGACGCGACCAGGCACATCGTGATCGTTGTAGAGCACACGCACCTCGGCCCCCACTTTGACCAAGTCCAATTCCGCTTCACTCACGCTCGAAGACAAGCGAAAATGCGACACATCCTCTACGCGAAACACAGGCATTCCCGGGCTCATCATGGCTCCTGGGCTTGCGGGTGCACGCGACACCACGCCTGAAAACGGCGCGCGCAACGACGACATCCCTTCTCCGCTGCGAGCCAACTTTCCTCCCGCATTGGCGGCCGCGAGCTGGGCTTTCGCAAGCGCTACCTGTTGTCGGGCTTGCTCCATCACAGCATCGCTGACCACCTTGGACTCGAAGAGCTTTTCAGTGCGGGTCAGATTGTCCTGCGCCATCGCCAAACTCGCAGTGGCCGCCTGCGCTTGCGCATCTGCTTGCCCGACTTGCGCCCCGGCCCGCGACGCATCGAGCATGCCAAGCAGCGCCCCAGTCTTCACCGTATCGCCAAGCCGCGCCACCAACTTCACCAGGCGGCCTGGGGTCTCGAAGCTCAGATCTGCTTCATTCCATGGCTTCAGCGTACCAGTCAGCTCCACAGCTGGAGTCCACGTCGCGGGGACCGGGCGGGTCACGCCGAAGCTTGCCTTCTTGCCAAGCGCTGCCTTGGCCACATCGCGCTCGGCGGCGAGCGCCTTGCCCTTGGCGGACGATTGCCGAAACCGATACACGCCCACGCCCACCATCACGGCCGCAGACGCAAAAACGAAGATCCGTGCACCACGGCCTTTGCCCGATGGCGCCGCATCAAAAGAGTGAGCCGGCGCGTGTTCAGTTGCGTGAGGTTGCATTGACATAAACGGGACTCCCGGTGACCGTCAGGTCAGTTGTAAACGATTGGGCAACACGAATGACCGCCGGAACGGCGAAGCATCGTACAAAGGTGCGTTGAGCCTCGAGCGCGATACGAAGCAAGTCTGGCTTGGCCTCCGCTTTGACCACCAGATTGGTAAGTTCGTGATAGCCGCCAAGCATAACGAGCGCTCCGAGCTTCACGTCGAAATCGGTGCGGAAAGTACCTGCGTCTTGCAAGCTTTTCATGAGTTGCTCTACACGCGAGGCATGTTTGGCCTGAAAGGCATCGAGCACATACACCACGCTTCCGCTGCATGCCCGAACCATGCGTACAAGGCGCCGATTTATCCAAAAATACTCGAAAATCTCGATATCTTTTTGTAGCCAAAATGTGAGCAGATCTCGATGTGAAACCTTTTCTGAGCACTCTTGTCCGGGAGTGTCTTCGCAATTCATGAGTTCGGAGGAGCGCGCCAAAAACGACTCCACCACTTGTCGAAACGCAGCTTCTTTGCTTTCAAAGTGCAGATAGAATGCACCTTTGGAAAGTCCGGCGGCGCGGGCGATGTCTTCGACTTTGGCGCGCTCCAATCCTAGTTCAGAAAATATCTTCTCGGCCGAAGTGAGAAGCGAAACACGAGCGAGGGGGTCTGCGGGGCGTGCCATGGTTGACTGGAGGGTCAGTTAACCGAAGTTGACTGAATGGTCAACAACTTCTCATATGAAGAAGTGCAAAGCTTGGCTCACGGTCCTCGGGAGAACTTATTTTGCGGGACGAAGGCTTCGCAGAATCTGGGCCGCTGACTGAAGCTCGGGGTGCCCAGGATACTTGGACGCCAATGCATCGAACAAACGCTGCGCCTCTGCCTCGCGCCCAGCCTGTTGGGCCTCGATGGCGATACGCAACTCGGTCGCGGGCACGACCACACCTTTGGCCAGCGGTGTAGCTGGCACCAGAGGCAACGCCTCTCGCGGCGCCGGCGGCGCGACGACGGTGGGAACTGCGGTTGCAGGCGCAATGATCTGCGCTGTCTTCGTAGAGCCCGCTGGAGCAGGCGGGCGCGCGGGTGCGAACACCATCCATCCGGCACCGCAGAGCATCACCACGATCACACCCAACATACCGAGCTGGCGAGGGTCTTTGAGGCCCTTTGCAGAAGCCTTGCCTCCTTTGCCTCCCACAGGCGCCAATTGGGTTGGAGCACCCAGCATCACCGGCGCTGGCCCGCCCATTTCCCCGGATGCTCCAGCAAACGGAGAGCGGAACCTCTCTTGGTTTACCGGAGATGAGCTGTGCCCCATTTGCGTCGGCGCATCGCTGAGTACTGGCCCTACACGCGAGAACGAAATCTGCACACCACCCAAGAAAAGCACCGTAGGCGCGGCCACAGGAGTCCAATCTAGAGGTACCGGCGCGCCATCTGCGAAGATCGGATTTTGCGGGTCGTGGCTTTGCACGTACAGCTCGACGCCATCCCAATACACATAGCCGTGAACATCGAGCACGCCTTCGCCATCGACAAACCACATCCCAGCTCGTCCTAGGCTCTGAGGCGCAAGTTCGACACCGGACTGCAACGCCAACGTGGGCGGTGTTGCCGTGCCGCTGAGTACTTGAAGGAGATTGGACGGAGTCATGATGTTCGATCTCGGAAAGTGTACCCTGCTGCAGGCGCTGAGGCCAAGTGACGTCGACCGGGCGCACACTCCAAGTAATTGCGCGATGAATCTGGGCTAGGGAGCAATCATGCCGACAACGGATCTCAACCTACTTCGTGCGTTCGCCGCCGTTGTAGAAACAGGCAGCTACACCCGGGCTGCGGCGCGCCTTCAATGCCCAAAGTCTTGGGTGAGCCGCGCCGTCACGGGACTGGAAGATGAGCTGGGCGTGCGACTTTTGCATCGCACGACGCGCAGCATCGCTCTGAGCACGGCAGGCTCAACCTTGTATGAGCGCATCAAGGCGCCGCTGGAGGCGCTTGGTACATCTGGCGCCGAGCTCAACGAGCAGCAAGGCGGAGCCCCCACGGGCACGCTGCGCATCACGGCGACGGTCGACTTTGGCGCCACACTTCTTGCGGGCATTGTGGTCCAGTTTTGTGAGAGGAACCCCGGCGTGCAAGTGGACATGCACCTGACCAACAGTGTCGTTGATGTGGTGGGTGAGGGCTTCGACGTGGCGCTGAGATTTGCATCCAAGCAGATGCCCGACTCTGCTCTGTACGCGAAAAAGCTGATGGCTTTCGATATGGGCATCTTTGCATCCTCTGCCTATCTGGCCAAAGCAGGCACCCCACTTTCGGTCGAAGATCTGCAAGCACACACATGGGTGAAGTTTCGGCCCAGCTCGGACAATCTGCACTTTGATGCAAATGGCACCAAGATCACGGTGCAGCCCAAAGGCCCCGTAATCTGTGACGACATGATGGCGGTGCATGCGCTCGCACTTGCCGGAGTGGGCCTGGCACTGTTGCCGGAGTTTGTCGTGGAGGGTGATCCTTTGGCACAGCGGCCGGTGCGCGTTTTGCCCGAGCTACGCATGCGCTCCGGGCATCTCTGGTTTGTGGCACCAAGCACCAAATACCTTCCTCTCAAAGTCACTGCATTCCGCAACCATCTGGCAGAGGCCCTTGCGCGATGCCCCACGCGATCGGACGCCCCGAACATAGCTGCAGCGCAGGAAGCGCCCGCCGCGCCAACCTCAACATCAACCTCAACCCCCACCCCAATCTCAATCCCAATCCCAATCCCAATCCCAATCC
>JAYWGD010000302.1:0-5649 GCA_043778435.1 Myxococcales bacterium
CTTGCAGAAGCTAAAGGATGAACTTCACCACCTTCGCTCTGTGGAGAGGCCGCGTATTGTGCAGATGATCGCCGTGGCGCGCGAGCACGGAGATCTCAAAGAGAACGCCGAGTATCACAGCGCCAAGGAGCGTCAGTCCTTCACGGAGGGGCGCATCAATGCACTCGAAGACAAGATTGCACGGGCGGAAGTCATCGACCCGAACACGTTGAGCGGCTCGCGCATTGCATTCGGCGCCACGGTCACGCTCACCAGCGATGGCGGCAAGGAAACCGTGTATCAAATCCTCGGTGCCGATGAATCGGACGTGGGAGCCGGGAAGTTGTCAATCACAAGCCCGGTGGCCCGTCAGCTTATTGGCAAAGAGGCTGGCGACGAAATCACCATTCGCACGCCAGCAGGTGCGCGCGCGTACGAAGTGATCAGTGTGGAGTACAAGTAGTACCAAGGCGAGGCCAGGGTCTCGCGCCGCGCTAGGGCGCGCCCTTGGCACGATAGGCATCGTGTTTGTGATCGAGTTTTTGCTCACTTCGGTGCGGTACAAGACAGAGTTCGCGACCAATGGCGAGTACGTCCAATACGCATTGGGATTTGCCCTTCTTGGTGCACTCCCAGTCACTTTTGTTGCATGCTGCACGCTCAACCTCTGCTACCGGAAACCACGGAATCGCGGTGGGCTTGCCGCGCTGCTGGGAGGCGTGTTCGCTTGGTCCATCAGTTACGGCCGGCACTTTCAGGCAATGCCCATACGCGCTGCGTTTGTGCTCGCTCTCGCGGCCGGAGCCGCCGCGTTTGTGTGGCTGGCGGCGCGCATTCCGGCACGGCTCCGTGCGCCTCTTTTGGTGAGCTTGGCGCTGGCCGCACTTTGGTGTGATCTGCACCTACTTCCAGATCTGTATGCAGGGTTTCATCTTGCGTGTGTGTGCGTGCTGGTGGGCGTACTCATGTTGCTAAGAGCAGCGCCGCCAAGTGCGTGGCGAACACACGCGCGCATGGAGTTCGACGTCGTGGCGGTTTTGGCGGCAGCTGCGGCACTTTTTTTTGCTTCAGTCTTGCTCAAGCGCGCCGACAATGTGCGCCGTATAGGTCACGAGCACGGTCTGCTGGCGCGCTTTGCACTTGCTGCGGCACCTGGCGGAATGTTTCGGTCCGGGGAGAACGACGGCGAAGCCTCCTCCGCACCACCCAGCCATTCTTATTCTGGATCGTCTCCAGACTGGTCTGGCAAGGACATCCTTCTGTTCACTGTAGATGCGCTACGCGCCGACCATCTGGGTGCCTACGGCTACAAGCGGCCCACCACGCCCAACTTCGATGCGCTCGCGGCACAAGGCACGCGCTTTGGTCACGCCTATTGCCCCACGCCGCATACGTCCTATTCCGTTACCTCGATGATGACGGGAAAGTACATGCACCCGCTTGTCGCGTTGGGCTTGGGGGCAGAGTCCGAGACCCTTGCCGGATGGCTGCAAACCTACAACTACCGCACCGCCGGCTTCTATCCACCCGCGGTGTTTTACATCGATGGGCCAAAATTTGCCTCATTTGAGGCAGGCAATCTTGGGTTCGAATACTCAAAGCGCGAGTTTGCTGGACGCGAGCTGCGTGCGAGCCAGGTGCGCAAATATTTGCAACATGCACCCAAAGACAAGCCTCTCTTTTTGTGGGTGCATGCGTTCGAACCGCACGAGCCTTACGTGAAGCACGCGGCTCATGACTATGGCGATGCTCCTATCGATCGCTATGACAGCGAAGTGGCGGAGGCCGATGCACTGTTCGGTGATGTTGTTGCGGCGATGCGCGCGGAGCGGCCCCGTGCGGTGGTGTGGGTCGCGGCGGATCACGGCGAAGAGTTCGGCGAGCATGGCGGCATGTACCACGGCACCACCTTGTTTGAGGAGCAGGTGCGTGTACCGATGATCGTCGCCGGACCAGGTGTTTTGCAGGGAGTTGTGGATGCTCCCGTGCAAACCATCGACATCGCGGCGACCGTGCTGGGCGCTTTGCACGCGCCGCACCCTGCGCGTCTCCGTGGGCTCGATTTGGGCGGCTTCCTCACGCACACAGGCGCGCCAACGACCTATGCTTACGCAGACACCGACATGCTTTCCCTGTATGCCACAGGCAACGACCGACTGCTGTGCCGCAAGCGCGAGGCGTACTGCGACCTATATGATGTGGCCGCGGACCCCACCCAGCATCACAACCTCGCACGCGCTAATCCCGACCGTGTCGCCGCGTTGCGAGCAGCAATGCGCGGCGTAGAGCGCGCCCACGGCACGTTTGAGCGAGGCGCCGCATCGGACTTGCCGGAGGCCTTGCGCGTGGCGCTATCGGGCGATCGCGATGCTGCACCGGATGCGGCTGCGCTTCTTGACGACGTGCGCCCCTTGTACCGCGCCAAGGCGGCCGAAGCCCTGGCAGACATTGGGGGCGAATCAGAGCGCGCGGCGCTTGCGCGAGCCCTGTCAGGCGAATTGGATGCAAATACCAAGCTTTGGCTTACGCTGGCGCTCGCGCGTTCCGGCGGAGCAATCGCGCCGGATTCAAGCCTTGTGGCCGCCATGCACGCGCCTGACACCAACTTGCGTACGCTGGGCACGCTGCAACGAGCTGCACAGGGGCAGGGGAGCTATGCCGATCTGCATGCGATGTGGCGCGCGCGGGTCGAGCTCAGCATGCCGCGCACGTTGGAGCTCATGAACTTAATGGCGAGCAAATTTCCTCGTGATGCGGCGCCCGAGTTTGCGGCGGCGCTCGATAGTGTGGTGCTGCGCGCCGAGCTGGTGCGGCAGCTGCATGCGCTTAAAGATGCGCGCACCGCAAACGCGCTTGCGGCCGTTTATGAGCATGAACCCTACGTGAATTTAAGGGCACCGGAATTGCAAGCGCTCGTGGCTATGGGGGCCGGAGCGCGCGCGGATGTGCTGCGTGCAACACGCAGCTATTTGAGACTGCCTGATGTGGACCCCAAATTGGCGGAGATAGCTCTTAAGTTGGGCCAAGGAGAGAAGTAGGGAAGTGCTGGAATTCACCGGGCCGCTCGGGTACAAGTTTGGCGCGTGAGCGAAGAAAATCTCCTTTCCACTGCTGAGTCCGACACCCTCGAAGCCGCGAAGAATGCGGCGACCTCAGAAGGCATGGCGGCTCCCACCGTTGCGGTTGAAGCCGCAGTCGAGGCGGCCCACGATGTAGCTCATGCGCACGACGAACCAACGGTAGACCCCGCAGACATCGCGCGTCGTGTGGATGCACTCGCCGAGACGGATGCACTCGAGCTTGTGGCGCGAGCCGAAGAAAACCAACTCGCTGCGCGTCGCGCTGCCGCTGCCGACACAGGCATCGAAGCTGCTGCGACCCGCAAGCTTGAAGCCATTGGCACCAAAATCAAAAAGAAGAAGCTTGCCAAAGAGCAGCGCTTGGCGAGTACCGGCGACGATGGCGAAGGCAATGACGCGGACGGCGAGTACGAACCCATTGAAGCGCCACCAGAACCTTTGCATGATGCGTTCTTGGATGGGTCCCGCGGAGCCATGGAGTGGATCAAAGGTCACAGCCAAGTCGTGTGGGTAGCCGCAGGTGTGGCAGTCCTTGCGATCATCGGCTTCGGCGTCGTGAAGCAGATGTCGGCGGCCAAGGACACCAAGGCCTCAGTGGTGTTGGCCGATGCACTCGAGATAAATACTTCCCCAGTGATGGCTACGCCGCCGGAGGACGTGGACGTCAAAACCTTCACGACGGTGGCTCTGCGCCGCGATGCTGCACTGGCAAAATTTGGCGAGGTCCTGAGCCAATACCCCGACACAGGAGCCGCCATTTTGGCGCGGCTGACACAGGCATCGTTGTTGGCCGACAAGGGCGACCAAGACGCGGCACTCACAAGTTATGAAAAGGTGCGCACCTCCACGCTCGCAGCGATGGACTCGCGCGTAAAAGCCCAAGCCACGGAGGGCGCAGCCCAAGTGAAAGAAGCCAAAGGCGACCGCGAAGGAGCACTTGCACTCTACAAGGAGTTGGCGGGCCTCTCCGCCACGGGCGCAAGAGAAACCGGCGAGTATCACCAAGCGCGATTGCTCGAAAAGAAGGGCGACAAAGAGGGCGCCAAAGCCCTTTACCTGAAGGCTCGCGCGAGCATCGGCAATGGCAAGGCCTTTGCGTTCTTGTCAACGGTTGTCGACGATCACCTGCGTGCCATCGACCCATCTCTTGTGCCGACCAAAAAGCCCTCCGGCATGGGCGGAATGAACGGCATGGAGGGCTTGCCGGAAGGTCTTGATCTCGAAGCGCTCATGGCTGGCCAGGGCCAAGGCCACCCGTGAGCATGTTCGCGTGTGCGCGGCGCATGAACGCTGCATCATGCATGGTCTTTGCAGTGGCGTTACTGGCTGCAGGATGCGGCGCGATCCAAACTCGCGCCGCACTTGGCAACGACGGCGTACGCCCTGAAGGCCCATCGTGGATATCGCGTCCATCAGGCGTGCTCAAGGTCGCATTTCGCAAAGACTTGAGCATCGATGCGCGCAAACCCGTGGAGGCTTTTGAGACCGGCTCTGCCGCAGTAGACCCAAAACACGGGCGCGTGTTCGTAGGCAGCAGCAACCATGGCCTCTACGCGCTACGCGGCAGCGATGGCGGCACGATCTGGCGCTTCGAGACCGAGGCCGCCGTTCAGTCAGAACCGGTGTATGATGCAAGCGCTGACGCGGTGTATTTTGGCTCGCATGACGGCGCGCTCTACGCCGTGCACGCGCACAATGGCGTGGCCATGTACCGCTACCCAACCATCGCTGAAGTGACGCGCGCACCCATTCTGTATGGCAATACGCTGGTGTTTGTAAATGGCGCCGACACGCTTTATGCAATCAATAAAATGACGGGCGCCAAGCTTTGGCAAGCCGGCAAACCTCCCGCAGGCGGCATGGGATTGGCAGGCCACTCGGGCCCAGCCACCGACGGCAAAAGCGTGTTCGTCGGTCATTCTGACGGCACGTTGGCCGCTTATCGATTGGACACCGGCGCCGAGACATGGGCACCCGTGGAGCTCGCACAAGAGTCGGAAACCTACCGCGACATCGGCCAACACACCGACACCGACACCACGCCGATGGTGTTCGAGTCGGCCGGCAATACCATGGTCATTGCAGGCAACAGCATGACAGGTGTGGTTGCGCTGGATGCAGCCACCGGATCACGCATCTGGACCAACTCCGACTGCAAAGGTGCCGTGGCGATTGCGCTGTGGCACGAGCCCGCACACATGGTGGCGGCATCCGTGCAGTCTGCAAATATCGGCGAGAAGCAAGACCGCGTTCCCGTTAGCGAGCGCAATGTGGTGTACATCACCACCATGACCGGCATCTGGGCGCTCGAGGCCAGCACCGGCCACGAGCTCTGGCGTGCGCCGGTGCCCGAAGGCGGCGTGTCACGCATCGCGTTTGGCCGAGGCGCCCTGGTGCTCGGCACAGCCCGGAACGGCCTCTATTTGCTCTCGCCAACGACGGGCAAGCCCATCGACGGCATCGACATGGCCACAGGCTTCTCGAGCACGCCAACGGTCTACGCGGGCCGCATCTTCGCGATGTCGAACGCCGGCGCGCTGTGGGCCGTGGACATCGATGCCCCGGGCGCTACGGCGGGTTCAGAGAAGCT
>JAYWGD010000303.1:0-2037 GCA_043778435.1 Myxococcales bacterium
ACAGCGTGTTTCAAGGGGAGGCCGTGAGCTGGCTCAAGAAAGAGTTTGCGCACGTGCCTGTCATTGCGGGCAACGTGCGCAAACTCTTTCTTGAGCCAGCTCACGGCCTCCCCTTGAAACACGCTGTGACCGTCCGAAGCATCGATCACAAAAGCATCGACCTCGGCCGCCGCAAGCGATGGCGCGCGATCTTTGTAGTCGTGCGTGTTCAGCGCTGCGAACACCACCAAACGCCCCTTGGCATCCAAGCGTTGCTCGGGCGTATCAAGATGACTGCGAATGTCCGAGCGGAAGACCATCGACACGAGCGTTCCGGCGTCGTCGACAATGGGCAACACGCCCTGATGCGATTCGAGCAACAGCGTGTGCGCTTCTTCGAGACCAAGGCCCGGGTGTCCCACCGTGAGCTTGTCGGCAGGCACCATGCGCGTGGCCGCCGGCAAGTCCGCGTGGATGATCGAATCGTAGTCGTGCTTGGCCACCAAGCCGACAAACTTGCCGGCTGCCGAGAGAACCGGAAACGTAGCGTAGCCCAGGCTTTCGCGAAGCGCCTCGACCTCACGCACAGTTGTATTTTCGCTCACCGTTCTCGGTTTCACGAAGCCCGCGCGATACGACTTCACGCTCCGAACCATGCCTGCTTGATCTTCAGGCGTCTGCGATGCAAACAGCACGGCAGCACCGCCAAGTTTTGCAAGCTCGATGGCCATCGCAACACCCGACACCGATTGCATGGCCGCAGAGATCAGCGGGATGGCAAGCTCGATGCCACCGCTTGCAGACCCCACCACCGTCGTGTGCGTAGACACTTTGGTTTGCACGCTCTCCGCTGTGGTGAGGCCAGGGAGCAAGCGGAACTCCATCAAAGTGCGGGAGGGATTCGTCAGAATCGTCTTTGCCATCGCGCGTGCCTTTCGTGCCGTGTCACAGAAGGGCACGAGGTGCGCCCCCTCGGACAGACCGAAGGGGTACCCCGACTAAAGAAAAAATTCCGTGACGCTTGAGCAACATTGGGGACGCCCAAAAAGACGCCGACAATGTTGAATGTCGTGTTTTGATGTGTGCGCCAAACGTAGTTAGAGCCCTACCCCCATGTGCAGCTCGAGAACACGCACAGACCAGCCCAAAGAGCGTCCGGACTCGGTGGGCACAAGCAGGCCGCCTCCGGTTCGTGCGCCAATCGAAATGCTATCGCCGGGCGCACGAATCATCCACCCTAGCGTCACATGCGTGTGAAAACCCATTCCAAACATGCCGAGCGCCATCGGATTAAAGAAGTCCCCGCCGCCCTCATCCTTTGCGTCTAAGCGGGCCAAATAGTACTCACGCAATCCGAGTTCAAAGCCTCGAAACCCACTGCGGCCTGGATAGTAAAACGCCTCCGCAGCGACTTGCACGGCCGAGAACGGAGTTCCGTTCGCACTCATGCTCATGCCAAGTTGGGTCCCTACGCGCACCCTTCGGGACACAGCAACATCGAAGCCCACATCCGGCGGAAAAGCGAAATGCGCCGAAGGCCCAGCCACGTAAAGGTAGTTGGATGGGTCCTCAACGGCGGCTGGCGCTGGCGCTGGCGCCGAGCTCAAGGCTTCGGCGCTCGCGGAGCGGGCAAGAAACAACGGAACAGACATCATCAACAGACATCGAAGCAACATGTGCAAGATGCTGTCACTTGCCGAAGCGCACGACAAGTCGGGACCTCCGAGCCAGTGTTCCAGAGGAACACATTGAACTCATTTGCAGCGCATGGTAGCAGCGCCTCCAAGTTCCAACCCCTCCCGAAGGAGTATGAGAGATTATGAGCATCAGTTCGGTTGTTTCCACCGCAGGCGCCCTCACCGGCAAAGTTGTTCAGGTCATCGGCCCCGTTGTCGACGTGGAATTTGCCAGTGGCAGACTCCCCCGCATCTTGGATGCGCTGAAGCTCAGCAACCCCAGCATTTCTGGCGAGAAAGACAACCTCACGCTCGAGGTCGCGCAACACTTGGGTGAAAACACCGTGCGCGCCATCGCCATGGACTCAACCGACGGTTTGGT
>JAYWGD010000304.1:0-2032 GCA_043778435.1 Myxococcales bacterium
CCCTAAGTTGCAAGAGCTCTCCGTCAAGTACGGGTCGCAAGCCGTGTTTGTGGGCATCAACGTCGACGATGACAAGGCCGTGATTGCCGCGTTTCTCACGGCTCATAAGATCAAGTTTCCGGTGGCATGGGACGGCAAAGACAAAGCCGCGGCCGACAAGTTTGCGCCTCCGACCATGCCTGGCAGCTACGTGATCGACAAGTCCGGCGTCGTGCGATTTGTGCACATCGGTTACAAAGACGGCGAAGAGCTTGAGGTCGAGAACGAGATCAAAAGCCTGCTCTAATGCTGCGGCGTGAATCTGCGGGGCCCAGCAAAAAACCTGCTGTACTCTATGTGTCGAAGCCGCTCGTGCCGCCCTGGCACGATGGCTCCAAGAACCTCACCCGAGACTTGGCGCAGCATGTGCAGTTTGCACAGAGCCATGTGATGACGACCGCCGCCGAGCCTCTTGCCGGCGCAGTCTCGCACTCTGTGTATGCTGCAAGCGGTGGTTTTGCCCCCGGGCTTCGGGCCAACGCCGGCGTGCTTGCGCATCTGATGTTCGCGACATCCGCGGGGCGCGCAGCAGTGTGGCACTTTGTTTTTGCGCCCAACCTGCGCAGTGCCCAAGCGGCCCGTTTGGCGATTAGCGCGCGCAGGGCTTTGGGCTGGAAGGGGAAGGTGGTGCAGACCATTGCGAGCGCGCCCCTGTCCTTCGACGGCGTGGCGCAGTGCTTGTTCGGCGATCACTTGGTGGTGCTCAGCGAATGGATGCGTGAACGCATGTTGGCTGCCGGAGTGCGAACGCCCATGACGGTGATTCCACCATGCGTGCCCGCGCCTGCAGCCATTTCGCAGGGCAGGGGCAAAGAGGCAATGGGTGATGTGTCGGCCCCTGTGGTGTTGTTTCCCGGCGACTACGAGGTGTCCAGCGCAGCCATCACCCTTGCACGTGCAACGCCCGAGTTGCACAAGCGCGGCATCATGGTCGTCTATGCGTGCCGGCCCAAAACCCCGCGTTCGCACGAAGCCCGCGAAGCCGTCATTGCAGAGCTACGCGCGCTGGGCGTCGAGCAGAACGCGGCCCAAGGCGGCGTGCAGCACTTGGGCGAAGTGCGCAACATGCATGCGGTGCTTGCAGGCGCGGATGTGATCGCGTTTCCGGTCGATGATTTGTATGGCAAGGTGGATGTCCCTCTGGTGTTGCTCGAGGCCTTGGCGATGGGCAAGCCCGTGGTGGTAGCGAGAGGCACGCCGCCTCAGGAAATTCGCACGTCACTCGCGATTCCGGCAGGTGACGCAAGTGCGCTGGTCGAGGCCATTTGCGCCTCGCTCGAGCCCTCGCGGGAGGTGCAGGAGGCACGTGTCGCAGATTACGAGGCGCACTATACGCCTGAGGTGATGGCACGCGCGTACGATGCGCTCTACACGCAATTGCTGGCCTAGCACCGAGGCGCGCATCAGCGCTGTTCATACGGGTGTTTCGGGCCGGGTTTTGATATGCCCCATGGCATGTCCACTGGCGTGACGTTTGCAAATCATCCTTCTTCGGCTCAAATCCGCGCGTCTTTTTTGGCGTACTTTGCGGAGCGCGGTCACGCAGCGCTCGCAAGTGGAGGCATCGTCCCGGACAACGATCCCACGCTGATGTTTGCGAACGCGGGCATGGTTCCGTTCAAAGATGTGTTCACGGGCAAAGAGACGCGGCCATATACGCGCGCGACCTCGTCGCAAAAGTGCATTCGCATCTCGGGCAAACACAATGACCTCGAGAATGTGGGCGTCACGGCGCGTCACCACACGCTGTTCGAGATGCTGGGCAACTTTAGCTTTGGAGATTACTTCAAAGAGGAAGCCATCGAGTACGCATGGACGCTGCTCACCAAAGTTTGGCAAATCCCAGCCGATAAGATGGTGATTACAGTGTTTGGCGGCGAGGGTACCCTGGGCGCCGACGACGAGGCTCGCGCCATTTGGAAGCACGTCACGGGCTTCGGCGACGAGCGCATCATCGGACTCGGCATGAAGGACAACTTCTGGCAGATGGGCG
>JAYWGD010000305.1:0-2020 GCA_043778435.1 Myxococcales bacterium
TAAGAAATTTAGCTTTAATAAGCGCGATCGGAAATTGGAATAATCGGAAAAATGTTCACCTAATACAGTGGTATAATTGCGCCCTGCCGAGAGCAGCAGGCTGCCATCACGGCTGGGACGGCCACTCAAGGTCGGGCGTTCAACACTTGGTTTTCCGTCGATGCTTCCGAGCTCGACCAGCACGCTATGACTGGTTTCGGCATACACCTTGTCTCCGCTGACAAAGAGCCCTGTGGTGGCGCCACCGTTGTCGATCCCCTTGCCTTCGAGCGGCAATGTGCCGAGCGACCGGCCCGCTTTGTCCAAGATCTCAACCTCTTTGGACACCAGCCGATCCATGGCCAAAAGCTCGCCGTGGGGGCCTAGCGCGATCTCTTGTGCCGCTTGAACGCTCAGCTTGTCCTCCCGGACAAACTTGCCATTCTTGTCAAGCCGCACAACGCGCCCATTGAGTTGGTCAAGGATGATGACCCCCTCTTGGGTCGCGACAAAACTCATAGGGGCTTCGGGGTTCGCCTCTGCTGGCCGCTCTCTCGCCAATGCACGTTCGCCGCTCCCCCACCCGAACTGAGCGTAGAGCGTCCCAGCGCTCGACAACAAGGGCGCGCTTTCTCCTGCATCCTCCAATGCTCCAGCTTGCCGGAACACGACGGATGGGGCCGTCGAGCCTGTGCCGTACGAAGCTCGCTTCTCGGAGGGCTCCGGTTCGGCAACTTGGTTTTTCTGCGCGCTGAACCGCGCCCTCGCCCACCAGCTCCACGCAAGGGCTCCCACGAGCAACAGCACGGCAGACGACCAAATCCAGGCTCGATGGGGGCTCTTGGAGCTTGGCGACATCTGCGACACATGCGTGGATGTGAGATAAAGTGGCAACATTTTGCGCGGCCATCACACATTTTTTGTGACTGCGCAAATTGTGCGCGTAAGCTTAAGGGCATGGTAACGCTTCGGTTCCCTCACGCGCCCCTTGTCGCCGCAGTCTTGCTGCTCTTAGGTTGTGCGGGCGAAGCAAGCGACCCAAACGCAAACCAACCGGCGACCGGTGGGAGTCCGAACGCGCAACCGTATGAGCAAGCTTTGCAGCCCTCCACGCCGGACGATGGTGAAGGCGAGCCGCCTTTGCCACCCGCCGTGGATCCTCCTGTCACAGATCCAAAGGCTCCCGGTTACAAGGCTGGCGACAAGGTGATGACCCGGCTCGTGTCGAACCTCTACGCCGAAACCGCCGATGCCAAAGGTCGCGTCGCAGTGCGTGTGGTTGCCGGAGGCACCGAGCTCACGGTCGTGTCGGATGAAGACCCGCTAAGCACCCATTTGCATGCTGCCATCGGGCAACTTCCGATTGTGGTCGCGCGCGGAGCACTTCAAGTATCCTCCTCAAACGGCGATGGCGCATCCAATGAGTTCGTCAAGCGTGCGCTCGTCGCCGTGGGTTTTAGCTACTACTGGGGCCACGGGAATTGGAGCACCGTGGGCACAACGTTGGGCGAGGCGGGAACCTGCGCAGGCTCTTGCCCAACCTGTACGCACATTGGAAAACGCGGAGCAGATTGCTCGGGGCTTGTCGCCAAGGTTTGGGGTGTCCCTTCGACAAACACCGACATCACCGTAGACAGCCATCCCTACAGCACACTCGACTTTGTCTCGGCCAGTCCGCGCTGGACGCTCTTGGATAGGAAAAACGTTCAGGCTGGCGACGCGCTCGCTTTCAATTCCAAAGGCAAAGGCCATATGTTCATCTACAAGAATGGAGATGGATGGGGCTCTTTCTGGAGCATCGAAGCGCGGGGCTGTAGTTACGGCATCACCTATAACTTGCGTACCGCAGGCTCGAGCTACAAGACGCTTCGCAAGAAGTGAGCGAGTCTCTGGACGGTCTTCGAGAGCGTCCTGGCACTTCAGACACCGAACGCTATCTTATGAAGATGCAGGCTTTCTTTCTTCAACCTCTCATCCTTGCTTGCGTTGTGGCCACTGTCTCGTGCACGGGCGCCAGCGGAGGAGATGATTCTCTTGGAGA
>JAYWGD010000306.1:0-5590 GCA_043778435.1 Myxococcales bacterium
CGTCGAACACCAGCGTGCCCACCGCGAGCAGGGTGTAAAACCAGCCGCGCGTTTGGTCGACGGCCTCCGAGATAAAATCGGCCGGGTAGCTCGCTGCAAATACATCTTGGTTTTGATGTGGAAATCCGTGCTGCGCAAAAGGCATGCAGCCTGAGTCGAACCACGCGTCGATCACCTCAGGCACGCGCCGGTACACGCCAATTTCGCCAGGCTCCGTCCATGTCACGTTGTCAATCCATGGCTTGTGCACCATCAGATCTTCGGGAAGCGTTGGGTCTGCCGCCTTGGCCGCACGAAAGTGATCAAAAGCTTGAGGGTTCTTGGCTTCGATCTCTCCCACCGATGAGGGCACGCAAGTGGCGCCCGTGACATCGTTGACCCACACGTTGAGCGGCGTGCCCCAGTAGCGTTCGCGCGAAAGCGCCCAGTCCACATTGTTCGCCAAGAAGTCGCCGAATCGCCCCTCCTTGATGTGCTCTGGCAGCCAGTTTACGGCGCGGTTGCTCTCCTGCATCTGCTCTTTAAACTGACTGGTGCGGATGTACCACGCGGGCCGTGCGATCTGGATGAGCGGGTCGTTGTCGCTGCGCCAACAGAAGGGATATTCGTGACGATACTGCTCCTGCAACACGAGCAAGCCGCGCGCCTTGAGGTCCAGCAAGATGTCTTTGTCGCAGTCCTTCACCCAGCGCCCTGCATAGGGAAACGCCTCGCCAAATGCCCCAGTGGGCTCCACTGCGCAAAACAATGGCAAGGCCGGAACCTCGCCCATCAGCTTGCGGTACAAGCCGTGATCGTCCTCACCGAAAGCGGGTGCACAATGCACGATACCCGTACCAGAATCCATCGTGACAAAGTCCGCCACGCGCACGCGCCACACATAGTCCGTGTAATCTGCAGCCTGCGCCTTGAACCAATCGAAAGGCGGTGTGTAGCTGAGACCCGCGAGCTCAGAGCCTAAGAACTCGGACTCCACGATCGCCTCCACTTTGAGTTTGGCCGACAGTCCCGCAAGCAAGTCTTTGGCAAGCACCAGCTTGCGATCGCCGAGCGTTGCGACCACGTAGGTGGCGTTGCCACGCACGGCAGCAAACATGTTCGACGGCAAGGTCCAAGGAGTGGTCGTCCACACCAACAAGCTCGCCCCCTTAAAACGTGCATCTTGCACATTGTCAGCCACCGAAAACGCCACGTAGGCGCTAGGGTCGTCTACCGTCTTGTAGCCCTGCCCCACTTCGGCCGCCGAGAGGCCCGTGCCGCCCTGTGCCCACCACCACACCACCTTGTGGCCCTGATAAAGTAGGCCCTTCTTGTGCAGCTCTGAGAGCGCCCACCACACGCTCTCCACGTAGCTCTTGTGATACGTGACGTAAGCGCCTTTGAGGTCGGCCCAAAAGCCGATGCCGTTCGAGAGCTTCTCCCATTCGTCTGTGTAGCGAAAGACCGACGCGATGCAGCGCCGCACAAAAGGCTCTACGCCGTAAGCCTCGATGCCCGCCTTGCCGTGCAAGCCAAGCTCCTTCTCGACCTCAATCTCAACCGGCAAGCCGTGCGTGTCCCAGCCCGCTTTGCGCGGCACGTGAAAGCCCTGCATCGTCTTGTAACGAGGAAACATGTCTTTGCTGACGCGCGTAAGCACGTGGCCGTTGTGCGGCATGCCGTTGGCCGTGGGAGGGCCCTCGAAGAACACAAAGCGAGGCCCCAAGGCGGTGGCCTCGAGGCTCTTCTCGAACACGCGGTTGGCTTGCCAGAACGCAAGCGTCTCGGCCTCCTCGGCCGCAAACTTGAGCTCGGTTCCAACCTTGGCAAAGACGGCGCGTGCACTGGTCATACGCGAGCTCTACCAGAGTTTTTACGCTCTGTGGTGGCCTTCGAGGCGCAGGCTCAAGCCTGCAGCTTGGTCTGCACAATCGCCACGCATGCGTTGAGCGTGTTTACATTGCCGAGCTCCTCGTCGTCAAAACGCACGCCGTACTTGCGCTCGATGGCCGAGACGATTTCAACGCCCATCATGGAGTCGATGCCTGCGTCTTTGAATTCCACATCGTCGCCCATGGCTTTCACCTCAGCCACGTCGATGATGAGGTCACGAATTTCGGTGCGAAGGACGTCGGCGGAGATGCTCATGTTGGGCGCCGACTTAACGGCCCTGCGCCCAAGTTTCAAGTTCTGCGTGCGAGGGTCGTGCACCGCGTACGCGCCTACGCGGACGATGCATCGTTGTCGCGGTCCCCGCTCTCAGCTATGACCCTGTCCCATGAACTGGGTAGAACGCAAAGCCTATGAAGAAAACGCCCGCGTACGCGATATCCGCGCCAAGCAGGTGTATCCCTACTTTCGCGAGTTCGAGTTGGGCGGCATCCACACCAGCGTGGCGGGGCGGCCCATCATCAACTTTAGCTCCAACGACTACCTGGGCCTGACCAACCTGCCCGAGGTCAAAGCAGCCGCCAAGCTCGCGGTAGACAAGCACGCGATGGGCCTCTCAAGCTCGCGTGTACAAGCCACCACCACCGAGCACGTGGAGCTCGAAAAGCGCCTCGCCAAGTTCTTTGGCTTCCCCGACTGCCTCATGTTCACCACGGGCTATCAGGCCATGGTGGGGCTCATTATGTCACTGGCCGACAAAGACACCACGCTGGTGCTCGACGCGTACAGCCACGCCTGCATCCTGGATGGTGCGTTCCTCGCAGCAGGCATTCCCGGCAAGGGGCCCGAGGTGCGCTTCTTCAACCACAACAGCGCGAAAAGCCTGGAGCGTATCCTCGCCAACCGTGAGCGCAAGAATGCGATGGTCATCGTAGAGGGAGTGTACTCGCTCGACGGCGACGTAGGTAATTTGCAGGAGTTCGTGGACATCTGCGCCAAGCACGACGCGGTGTTGGTGGTCGACGACGCGCACGGCAGCGGCACGATGGGCACGCATGGCCGTGGCGTGCTCGAGCACCTCAACCTCGAAGGGCAAGTGCCTATCGTGATCTCGGCATTCTCCAAAGTGTTCGGCGGCATCGGAGGCTGCTTGTTGGCAAGCCCGGAGGTCATCGACTTGGTAAAGCATACCGCTCGAAGCTTCGTGTTCAGCGCTGCGTTGCCAATTCCTATCGTCGCCGCCATCTCCACCATTCTGGAAATGCTGGAAGGCCCGCAAGGCCCCAAGCTCGTCAAAGAGCTGCACGACAAGGCCGACTACTTCCGCGGCCGGCTCCTCGGCGAAGGCTTCGACTTAGGCATCAGCACCACGCACATCATGCCCGTGATGTGCCGCGAAGAGCGCAAAACGCTTTTCATGCATCTTGCACTCTTTGAGTCCGGCGTGTTGATGGTTCCCATCACCTACCCCGGCGTAAAAAAAGGCGAAGAGCGCCTGCGCGTGAACGTCACCCGCGGCCACACCCAAGAAGATTTGGACACGGCCATCGAGCTGCTCAAGGTGTACGGTGAAGCCTTCTTCGTCCTAGGCGGCGACGAGCTCACGCCTTATGAGGACTGAGCCTGGTGGCGAGCGTGCAGCGCGCAGCGGGCTAAACGCGAGCGCCGGCGGACCGAGATGCCGCACTGCGTGTTCCACGAGCGGCAGCCACCCGTGGGAGAGCCTTTACTCCGCGGGCACGGGCACGCGTCGCGGCTTTGAGCAAGGACTCGACAAAGTCCATCGTGTCGTAGGTGAGCGAAAGCCTCTTGGCGGTGAGCACGCGAAGCAGCTCGAAGGCCGAACCCGTGATGGGGACACGGCCATTCTCCCAGCGCGACACCGTCTCGGGCGTCGCGCCAACCGTGGCCGCAAACGCTTGGCTCGTCATGTCTAGGCCTGCCACACGTATAAACTTGAACGCCTCCGGCGTGCTGACGCGCTTCAGCACGAGGCGGCCCGCGACGCGCGCCTCGACGGCGATGTGATCAAGAATCTCCGTAAGCACCTCGCCACATGAATCGCAGGTTTTTGCTGGCACTTTGTCACGGAATGACATCGTCCCAACGTGCGTGGTGACGTTCACAACCTCAGGGCGCAGAGTGCCTTGGCTACACATCGGGCAGATGGCTGACTTTGCTTTCATCTCAATTTCCTCCATACACGGTGATGGTCAGTACGCCGTCTCTCAAAGCCACAACGGCAACAATGTCGCCGGGGAGAACCGCCCTCCACGTGCCCACATCGTCGCCAGGACTCACGCGGACAACGTGTTTGAGACCGTTTAAGATCTCCTGAGGACGGATGTGGCGCTGCTTGGCACGCAACTGCGCATGAAAGGAGAACTGCACGCTCCCCGCCGCCGCATAGCGACGAATGAGACCTCGAACAGTCATCGCATTCACAGGACTGATCCTAGCTCTCGTAGACATGATGTCAAGTTGACATCATGTCATTCGCCTCCCTATTTGCGGTCGCCGTACTCGACGCCGTACGCCACGTAAGCCGGAGACGCCGACAACATGGGCACCAAGCTGTAGGCGCCAGGATTGTCGACGGCGAAGTAGTATTGCCCGGGTGCGAGCGCGTAGCTGCGCTGTGTGGTGCCTAGCGGCAAGCCCGACATGCCGAGGGGTTGTGCGGGCGGTGCGCCCAGGGGTTCAGCCCGCTCGTAGGATTGCCTCCATCGCTCGCCCGTTGCGCGATCGACCAGCGTCACATTGAGTGGTGCCTTGTCGACGGTGGCCTTCAACGTGAGCGCCTTGCCATTGCCCGTGACCGTGAACGGCCCCAAATAGTCGCGCTGCCCTGGTTGAACTTCGGCGTACCCTGTTGCGAGCACAACGTTGTCGTCGCCCGCGGTGAACATGCGTGGAGGTTTGGCCGGAGGCTGCAAAATGCCAAGCGCAAAGTCGTCTCCATCGCCCGAGTGCACCACAGTAAAGCCCCTGCCCAATTGGCTGCTCACGACGGTGTTGGCAAGAGTGTTGGCAAGCGTGCCGGCAGGCGTGAGCGTGGCCAAATTGACGAGCGGGTTCTCGCTCGCCGTGATGCGAAAGTCGGGCGCTACGGGCGCGCGCGTGAACTTGCCCCAGATGTAGATCTCGTCCTCAGTGGCATAAAAATCGGGCTTGTACTCCACCGCGAACTGCGCGCTAAAAGCCACGCGGCGCGTGATCGGCAAGGTGGCATAACCCGTGCCAGCCACCTCGACAATCATCGTACGGTTGGCCTCATCTACATGCAATCTGCATTGACTTGGAAAAAAGCGCCCAACGCTCGCGGGCCCAATGGTGGGAACAACGAGCCCCACGCCGGCGTTCTGCATCTCGGGGCAAATGCGATTGGCGCCGTAGTTCGAGAACAGCTTCCAACGCAACGACTCGCTGTTGTTCAGAGAGCTACGAAGACAGGGACAGCCACCAAAAATGTTGGCGGAGACCAAAAAGGCGAGAGCCGTCGTGCGCTTGGGGAGCATGGTAAATCTCCCTATCAGTGAGCAACGCGCGCATGAACACGCCCCACAAAGAAGGGGCCGATCTTCTCGATGAAATCGCTAGTCTGCTTGGTTTTCCGCATGGTTTGAACCAAGTGCGAAAGAGGGTGTAGCTCCGACGAGACAAGGCCGACGACAAAGTCGTTGTCGTTCACGTCGAGGCCATGACAGGCCAAGCGGATGTC
>JAYWGD010000307.1:0-2017 GCA_043778435.1 Myxococcales bacterium
TTCCTTTTGGCCGCAGCGGAACAAGGCCGCTATCCGAAGCCAGCTTTCGCGTGAGCGGCTCTCACGTGACGCTCACAACTCCCTTCCTTATCGTCGACCGCTTTGTGGGAGCGACCGATACCAGCGAGCCCGTTTTACGCTCCAGATTCTCCGAACCAAGCGACCGATTTGCAGCTGCCGTGGGCTACGGACAGGGGAGTTTGTACGCACTGTCGCCAACGCCGACCTCACTCGGACTTTGGTGGCTTACCGCATCAGGGCCGCAGTCACAATCTCCGGTTGCGGTCTTTCCTATCGGCGGCGGCACGACCCCATATTCAATCGATGGGCTTACAGGAAAGAACACGCTCTTGGTCTCGAATGACCGCGAAATCTGGTCCATCCCGGCGTCGGCAGGAAACCCAGCGACGCCCACAAAATTCTACAGTTACACGCCTGTGTTCGGCGGATCTCAGCCTGTAGGCATTTCCGACATTCGCGTAGATGATTCGACCAACTCAGGGCTCTCTACCTTCGTGCAGCCCTGCGGTGAGTACAACGGCAACGCTGAGTTGGGCGTGCGCACCCTTCCAAGCGGCAGCGACGGAGGACAATGGCTTTGGCAGATTGCGGGCTTCCCGGCCTTGCCTCAAAACCGAGCGCTTGTGAGCGCCGGTGGCTACGGATACCGCATCGCCAACACAGGACCGAACGCCCTGTGAGCTGATGAGCGAGACCGCCCGTTCCCACATGCGTATTGTCGCATCCACACCTGCTCCTGCGCATGCCGCGGGAACGGAGGTGGTGTTGCAAGCGCAAGCTGGAGACAGGGCGGCGTTTCGTTCGCTGTATGATGCACACGTAGATGCCGTGGCGGGCCTTTGTATTCGGATGATGCGCAACCGCGAGCGAGGCCTGGATGCCGCGCAAGAAACCTTCACCACCGCGTTTCAAAAGTTGAACGCACTTTCAGACCCAGCCACATTTAATGCATGGTGCATGCAAATAGCTGTCAATGTTTGCCGCATGGCCATGCGCAAAGAAAAGTGGCTTCGCTATGTAGGCATCGGCGACGACGACTTCGATTCGGTGCCCACGCCCAGTGCCCATCTGAACGACATCACCGAGGCGCGCATCGACCTCGCACAAGTTTTGGGCGTGGTACGACATTTGCCAAATGACCAGCGAATTGCCTGGAATCTAAAGCATATTGAACAAGAGTCACTGGTGCAGATTGCCGCACTCACAGGGCGCTCCCTCGCCAGCACCAAGCGCGACATCGATGCCGCCGAACATGAAGTCCAACGCAAGCTCGGAGGCACACCATGAATGATCGACTGACCGCAGGAGACAAAGACGCGCTTTGGTCTCGCATCTCGGCCGACTTGCCGAAAGCGGGCCGCGTGAATCACAAGGCCGGAGCGATGAGTGCGCTTGGCATCGCTGCGGGGTGTGCCATTGCTTTTGGTGCATCCTACATGCGAATGCAGACCCCAGTATTGCGTGCGACAAGCGGCCCCTTGGCCTTTGCGGAGAGCGGCGGCTACCCAAGTCTGGAGCTGTTTTCAGACGGCGGCGATGCCAAGTTCGAGGATCAATCTCGTGTGCATGCGACGCCCGGCACGCGCGTGGAGCTGCTCGACAATGCCGCGCTACGCTTCGCGCTCAAACAGCCGCGAGGCTCGGCCACCTACTCCGTCACGCCGGGCGGAACCAGGCATTGGACGGTGGATACTCCACTTGCCATGATCGAGGTGGTTGGCACGGAGTTTGAGGTCTCATCCTCGAGCAATCATGTGCAGGTGCATGTGGCTCACGGTGTGGTGATTGTACGCGGCGAACGCGTCCCCGGGCATGCGGTGCGCCTCACGGATGGGCAAGCAATCGAACTCAACGCCGCGCCCGAGCCCACGACAACGACAGCTCCCGCTGTCAGCGCCAACGCGGCCGTAGGCAACGCGACAAGGGCCCCCCGTTCGCCCATCGCCGTCCCTCCCCGTCATGATCTTCGCGCGCCCAATGCGCAAAGCATCGAGGA
>JAYWGD010000308.1:0-5577 GCA_043778435.1 Myxococcales bacterium
GATCATTTTTTGCGAACAGTATCGTCGCGCGGTCGAGGATAAGAACGTGGCCTTGCTTCTGAAGATGGCCAGTGATCGCTATTACGAAGATGGCGGCGACACAGTGGCCGAGAACGATATCGATTACGCGGGCCTCAAGGACTACCTCAGCACCAGCTTTCAGAAGACGGCGGCAATACGGTACGAGGTCCGGTACAGGCGCGTGAGCCTCAGCGCTCGCCGTGATATCTATGTGGACTACACATATTCCGCCAGCTATCGAATTCCCACGCTGTCGGTAAAAGGCTCGACCGACGAATGGCGTCACGCGGTCGCCGACAACCGCATCGTGCTCACCAAGGTGGGAGACTCCTACAAGATTCTCTCGGGCATGTGAGTGGTACCGGGTTCGTCAGCGACATTCGTTCTGGCACATCTATCTGATCTTCATGTCTCCACATTTGGAGATACGTTTCATGATGGGTTTCGGCTCGTAAGGCGCTCTTCCAAGGTGTTCGTTACTCCGGGTGACTGGGTTTGCATTCACCAGGAAAATGGCTGGGCTGTGGTGCACCCGCCGCACAAGCCGAAGAAGCTTGTTCTGCTCGATCACGAGCGCTACGAGCACGCCATCCCGCGTGCCAACAAGGCAGTTCCTGAGCCCGATATGCGGCGTCGTGCAGTGGCGCGTTTGCGTCTTCTAAGTGCGCGGACCTCTGCGGAGCTGTCACGCAGTCCTCCAACTGCGATGGAGCTCGAAGCGCTTTACCAGGAGACACCGCGCAATGCCAACCTTCGGTTGTTGCGCGCGGTGGCCGCACTGGAGCGCGAGAACGTTGATGCCATCTTGGTGACCGGAGATCTTACCGATCACGGTACCGGCTATGATTTGCTGTTGTCGGCGTTCGCGCCTTGGATTTTGCGCGGCATGTTCTTTTGCGTCCCGGGCAATCACGACCTCTACCGATTTCCGATCGCCGGCAGCACTCGGCCCAAGCGAAGTGTGCAGGAGAAGCGTGCCGCTTGGGCCGAGTTTTACGAGCAGACTGGGGCACGTGTTCAGGGGGCGGGCGCATGGCTACAGACCATCGCAGGCGCGGGGGTTGTGATCGCGGGCCTCAACTCTTGTGTGGGGCCTCAGCGTCGCTTTTTCCGGCATGATGGGTCGCTTGGCGACGAGCAAATCGCCTGGCTGCGTGCGCTTCGAAAGAATCCCGAATGGCGGGCGGCCAACGTTCGTTTGGTGGCATTTCACCATCACTTGGACAAGTTGGCGGTAGGGATCGGAAAAGGGCATGCGCCGGAATTGGGTCTCAAGCTGAGCGATGCCAAAGAGGCGGCAGCCGTGATCAACGAGATTGGCGCTACCGCAGTTTTGCACGGCCATCGCCATGTCAGCGAGAGGCGGCAGCCGGCAGGGGTGCACTTTGAGATTTTTGCCGGCAGCTCCACCACGCTTGGGTGCCGCAGTGGAGATGAGCCTTCGTATTGGCGCTTGGAGATCGGACACCATTCATTTGATGCGACCCGGCGCTATATCGGTGCGCCGGCCGTGCCGATGTCTATCCCGCCGCGCGCTTTCGCAGGCGACGAATAGTCGTATGGATGCGCGCCGCGTGCATGTGCTGTCTTTTTACAGCGTCGGAGCGATGACGTCGCTGCTGTTGCGTGGGCACATGCGCCACTTGCTGTAGCGAAAGAACATGACACCCGTGAGCTCTGATGCCGCACTAGGGAAGGGCGCGCCGGCGTAGAATTGGTTGGACACCACGAGGCTGCTGTTGGCTTGCCAAAGTTGCGTGTCCGGGCACGACGCAACATCTGCTTTGCAATCGTAAGCCGACGCATCCGTCAGACCTCGGACGCGCACCAACACGCCTTCGAAGGCCTCGCTATTTGCGTCTGCAATGCTGACATCTATCGGCTGCAGCGCAGAACCCGATGAACCTTTGGCGATGCTTGCATTGGCGACTTGAGTCTGTCCGTTAAACTCAGTCGCTGTACCTGTCACGTTCACGACGTCACCGATAGCCACGGTGGGCATCCGATTTAAATAAACATAAAGACCTGCAAATTTGCCATTGGAAATGGCGAGGTCTTGCACCATTGCGCCCTTGGTATCCACAGCGGTCACGACCACGCCTTGCAGTTGAACGAGGGCGCCGGTGGGGGTGACGCCCGTGCGGATATCGACAATGTTCGTTGGAGAGGGACCGCAGAGACTGCTTGAGTTGGGCAGCTGGGGGCATCCGTCGCAGCTGTCGCCCTTGCCGTCGCCGTCGCCGTCTGCTTGGTTGGTATTTGCGTCATACACGCAATTGTCGGCTGTGTTCGGAACACCATCGCCATCAATGTCGGCGGCAATGGGCGTGGCGTCGCAGATGTCGCCCGTGCCATCCGCGTCGCTGTCCGTTTGCTTGCCGTTGTCCATCGGGCGAATGGGGTTGAACATGGTTGGGCAATTGTCGTTACTGTTGGCAACGCCATCACCGTCGCTGTCATCCGCCGTGTTGCCAGCGAACTGTCCTGGGCGCGAGGGCGCACAGCTGGGCTCTTGCTCAGGTGCGCCGCAGAAAACGGCCGGGTAGGCGCGCGTCGCGTCTTGCGTGCCATCTTTCACGGCGGCGGCAATCTGCGCGTAGGTGGCGTCTTTCAGATCGCGTGATGCGCACACCTCTTTGGCGTTGCCGCAGACATCCACGGCGTCGCACGCAGCGCCTGCCGCATTGAGCGACCGTACAAGCGCGCTCTCACCAAACATCACTTCGCCTCCGCGAATCACGAGCGCCACATCGCGCGTGGTCGATTGAATGACAGCCTCATGAAATTTGCCTGCATCTGCACGAAAAATAGCGATGTCGGCGAGCTTGCCCGCGGTGAGCGTACCCAATCGATTTGCGCTGTTGGTGGCGAGGGCCGCATTCTTGGTGCCCATGCGCCAGATCGCTTCTGCAGAAAAATAATTGTTGTACTTTGCACGTGAGAGGTCGGCAGCACATGCCATCTCACGCGGCAAGGTGGCCGAACCCGAGTACGTCCAATCGGTGCCAAGCGCGACCACGCCGCCCAAGCGATCCAAAGTGGGTGCTTCGGCCGTTGTGCCGTAAAGCGAAACGTTGGAACGAGGCGACCAGATGAGCTTGGTTTGCTCCTGCGCCATTTGGAAGTAGTCGTTGCCGCGTAGACCCACCGCGTGGATATGCGCCACGTTCTTTTCAGTGTAATCCTGTCCGCCCAAGGTGCTGCGCGATTGACAGCGAAATTCCTCGTGCGCGTACTCGTTGATGCCCTCGGCGGTATGGGTCACCATGCCGGGAAGAAGCGAGACCGCGTACTCCGTTTTGCCGTAGTTCCACTTGCAGTCGCTCTTGAATTGCTCGTTGCTGTCGCCGAGGAGAAATACCTCGTAGTCCAAGGGCGCAAGACCGGCGTTGGTGTCTCGAGCCTCTAATTCATCGAGGTTGCGCACAAGACCATTGGCCTTCGTTGAGGCAACCATGCTGGTGGTGCCGCTCATCAGTTGGCGCAACTCGCTCCAGCGCATGCCATTGGAGGTGGCCGCGGTGCCGTAGGTGTTGCTCGGCGTTTTGGCCGTTCCACGCCAGCCGTGCCGATGCTCGAAGCGCGCGCCTCCCGCGGCGGTACTCGCCAATGGCCAGCGGTCGTTGTAGTTCAGGTGGTCATGAGCGTTGATGAGGCCTGGGGACACGGCCGCGCCGCCGCACTCCAAACGTGTCGCCTGCGCGTAGCCGGGAGCCGCGGTGCAATCGCAAGCGGCGCACACGATCTTGTCGCCGTCGTAGACCACCTCACCGTTGGCATACGTCGTACCATCGCCGAGCACGTTGCCATGCAACACGACAGCCGTGCCTGACCCCTTGGTCGCCGCACACGTTCCAGTGCTTGGAACAAGCGCAACGGATGCACACTGCACGAGAGTTGCCGGAGGCACCGCGCCGCCATCAGGGAGCGGTGTGCCTCCGCCATCGGCGCTGCCACCGGCGTCCGGGGTGATTCCTATCGACGAAGTGCCCTCAGGACTCGCACACGCAGAGAGCAAAAGTACGACTGCAAGCGTGAGGGCAGAATAGCTGTTGAAGCGCATGCGACGTCTCGTAGCAGGTATGCAGCCCTTGGCCACAGCGGTGAGGCCGTCTACAAAACTGGCACCGAATTGGCACTGAAGAAGGATTTAGCGCGCGGTCACGGCCGCGACGGCTTCCTGTACCAAGTCGCGCGCCGCATGGGGTTTTCCTGCCTCTCGTGCGGCTTTGGCCATCAAAGGCAATGAGGTTGAAGCTGACTTTAGCCACCCTGCGAGAGAGCTTGCGTTCTGCACGCATCCTGCACCCGTGCGGAGCAAAAATTCCGCGTTCATGGCTTCTTGGCCAGGTTGAGCACCAACCGAAACAAAGGGGCGGCCAGCCGCAAGGGATTCCGACAGTGTAAGCCCACCGGGCTTTCCGACCACCGAATGGCTCCAGCCTACATGCTCCCATGGCGCATCCTGAAAGCCAAACGCTTCGCCCTGGGCAAGGCTAGACGCAAACACTTCGCGTGCAGCTTGCAGCAATGTTTCCGAGCGGCCACATAGAACACGAAGTTGCACGTTCGGGAGCGAGGCCAAGGCACTCACGACATCCATCACAGGGCCATGCCCCAAGCCTCCGCCCGACACGAGCACGCGCAACGGTTCATGAGGGCTAGGCGCCGACCACGCCGGAAGCTCGCCAAAGGGGGCGCGAACAGGAATGCCGGTCGCGCGTACGCGATGGCCAGAAATGCCGTGCGCGCGCAGCTCGCTGGCAACTTGTTCGTTGCCGACAAAGAAGCGGTCCACATCGGCTTCAGCCCAGAATGCGTGCGCGGTGTAATCGGTGATCGCCACCGCGTGGTAGCCCAAGTAGTGACGCTTACGCCGCAACCTTCCTACGAGCAATGTGGGCACGTGGTGCGTGGAGACAAAGATGTCGGGCGCGCCGCGATCGACCTCTTTCTCGAAGCTGGCAAACATGGCATGGTCGAACTGATTGCGCACCCATTCACCAATTGGATCACGCCGATTCGTCCTGGAAAATACCTTGCCATAGGCGTCTGTTGCATGCTGCATGCTTGCAGCATGCGCATTCATGTAGGTCTCACGCATCCAGCGCGAGGTGTAGTCCAGGATGTCGAACAAACGCGTCTCATGACCAAGCGCCTGAGCCGCTTGCACAACCGCGTTGGCCGCCCCCGCGTGTCCGCCACCTACAGGTGCATATGCAACCCAAATGCTGGCCATATGGCGTTTACTTGCAGTCTGCAGCGGTTACGGTTTTCACGCAGGTGCCGCCAAAGCCTGTAGAACCCTCCGGGTAGTCGCAGGCCATGCCTGTATCGCATGCCGCAATGGATGTTCCCCCGCATGCCTGTCCCAAACCAAGGTTTGCCACACACGTTTTCGTCTTTCCGTCGCTGCTACTACGGCAGCGTGCCGCACCCTGGCAGGTGTCGCCGCGGGAGCACGCGGAAGCAATTTGTACTGCTGGGTTCGGCGCGCGACAGAGCTTGTTGATGCCATCGCAGACGAGTCCGTGCGCGCATTGTGAAACCGAACAT
>JAYWGD010000309.1:0-5575 GCA_043778435.1 Myxococcales bacterium
GATGCCCATGCCGCCAAGTTTTCGCAGCTTGGAATAGACCCACGAGAACGCAAACAACCCCACAGGTAGCGCCAACGTGCCAAGCCATGCATCCATCCACGTGAGACCGCGCAGCGGCACGGTGGCAAAGCCAATGGCGCAGAGAATGGCGTTGAGCGATGGCATCAAAATCATAAAGTCGAGATCGATAAACACCTGCGCCACGAGCAGCAACCCCAGCGACAGCACCGCCGCATCGCGCGCCATCGAGGCGCCCAACGTGACATCGCGCGGACCGTGCACCGGGACGCCATACGCCACCAGCAAACCCCATGCGCCGCACAAGAGCTCCACGAGTGGATAGCGAATACTGAGAGGCTTTTTGCAGCACCGCGTGCGACCGCGCAGGATCAGAAACGACAAAACCGGCACGTTGTCGTAGGCTCGCACGGGCGCACCACAGGTGGGGCAACGCGAGCCAGGCCACGCGATGTTTTTGCCGCGCGGCATGCGGTAGATGAGCACGTTGACAAAGCTGCCCCACAAGAGGCCCATGCCCGTCCACAGGCTCACGATCCACCACACGGGAAACTCATCGAGCGACATCATCACCCTGCATGCTACGTGGAGCTCGGCCCAAAGGAGAACATTCGCATGATCCTATCCATCCATCCCGAGCACCCCGAACCCCGCAAGATCAAACAAGCGGTGGATGCACTGCGAGCGGGCGAGGTAATCGCCTATCCGACCGACACGGTTTATGGCCTTGGGTGCGACCTGATGAACAAGAAGGCCATCGACAAGCTCTATGCCATCAAGCGCGCGGCCAAGAATCATAACCTCAGCTTTGTGTGCGCCGACTTGTCCGACATCGCCAAGTACGCACACGTGGACAACGCTCAGTACCGCATCCTGAAGCACCACTTGCCGGGCGCTTATTGCTTTGTTTTGGAGGCCTCGCGCGAGGTGCCCAAGCTGATGCAGTCCAAGAAAAAAACGGTCGGAATCCGCGTGCCCGATCATGCGGTGCCGGCCGCGCTTGTGCGCGAGTTAGGCTCGCCGCTCATCTCGACCACCGCGCAGTTGGAGGGCGAAGAGCAGCCATTTTTGGACCCGCACGAATTGGCGCGCGCCTTCCCGGGCCTGGCCATCGTGCTCGACGGCGGCGTGGGCGGGCTTGTGCCAAGCACTGTCGTGGACCTGACGGGCGGCGGCGCGCTGGTGCTCAGGCACGGTGCCGGCGACGCCACCGCATTTGGCTGAGCGTTTGCGAGAGGCGAGCGTGAACCCGCGCATACACCGCGCGTGAACATGAGTTCACAGAGCGGCCTAAATTCTAGAGTTGTATGGTGGCACGCACTTTGCCCAATGGCCGGTACTATGAAGCCCCGGTTCTTCCTCATCGTTCTAGCCTCTGCCGCAGTCATGGCGGTGGCCTGCGCGGCGACCCCACTTGCATCCTCCAGTGAGGCTTCGAGCCTGGCGGATGGCGCAGCGCCTGCGTTCAGCGATGCTCGAGCGCAAGGTAGGAGCGACGCGTTGAAGCCTGCGTCTCCGCGCGATGCGCGAGCACCCGACGCCGCGACCGAACGCGACGCCGCACCGTTCAACAAGCGATGGGCATTGGTCGGAGCAGAAACGGCATCCGGCTTGGTGGGTGTCTCGAGCGCTGACCTGACGACCCTTCGATGCCCGGCGGGATTTGTGGTCACGGGCTTTGAGGCCGATTGGCAAGCAGGGTTCCACGCGCTTGCCCTGCATTGCCGGAAGGTTGAGGGCCAAGGCGCCTTCCCCGGTTTTGGTTCGGAGATCACGACAGCCATCGTCAAGGCTGTCAGCAACGCGGAACTCACGGGCTCTAGAGATTGCCTCTCCGGCGCAGTCGTTCGACAAGTCGGCAGCATCTTGAGAAGCGGCGGACGAATTGCTGGGCTCGCGCCGGTTTGCGAAGGCCCAAGCGAAGGTTTGCTTTTGATGCCGTCGTTTGGTGGGCGTGTGGCGCTGGACGACCTATTTACCGATCTGCGAGTGGGCGAAGTCGCCGTGGGTGCCGACGTCTACGTCAGCAACGACAGCAGCTTCGTCGGCGTGAGTATCGGCGGTTTGCGTTTGCGCACGCAGAAGCTCGCGCTCATCGACGCACTTTAACAAGGGGCGCCTTGGTGAGTGCGGACAAGAAAGTGTCCTCGGGTCGCAACTTTCTTTTGGGCAGCGTGCGACATTTCCATGTCGCGGTCTCTTAGGGGTGGGCCATGCCGGCTGCGCGCTTGTGTTCTTGTCTGCCCCGGTCGGCGCAGCGAGCCACCAGCCCCCAAGAGAGAGCCATGATACCATCCGTCGGCTTTCTATCCGCGTTGCGCCTTGTAGGCAGTGCTTCAGGCGCGCCGGTCTGCGTCTGGGCTTAGACCACAACCCCAGCGCGTCCGGCCAGACCTTGGCGCAGATAGGCACCAAACGGCGGTGGGTGCGCCCGGCGAGGCCTCGTACCCTACTGGCGTCAACACCAATCACGCGGACAACACCGCGTACAGAAGTGGTGCAGTCTGCACCCTTGTGCAAGAGGCGCGCAGCGTGAACCCACGCACACACTGCGCGTGAACACGCATTTACAGCTCACTCAGTTCGCGGCGAATGTACTTTGGCCGGCACTTTGCTATCCTATAGTCAATATGAAACTCTCCTGCTCCTCGGTTCTTAAGGTCTCCACGTTTGTCGCCCTTGCAGCTTGCTCAGGTGGCAACAGCACCAGCAGCTACACACCTGCGAGCGGCACCTGGCTTGTGACCGATCCAGTGACGGCGAAGTCCTTGCTCACCATCACGGTCAGCAGCTCCGGCTTCTCCGTCTCCACCCCGAAAGGCGAACGCACCTCGATCACGCTCAACGGCAACAGCGCCACGTTCGAATCGCGCGAGAGGAAAGGAGAGGTCGTGACAGGTCAGGGCACGCGTCCAGCCGCCGCATCTGCGAACTATGGGTCTCTCCCATTCTCGTTGGTGGGCGCTTGGAACTTTGTGAACCCGAACAAGGCCAGCGACACCCCCGTGGTCGCAAACATGGGCGCCGACGCATGGAGCATTGGCGAAGTGGGCGCATCCAGCCGGCGCACGTGGAGCACGTTGCGTCAAAGCTCCAGCGCATCGATTTTTGGAGACCTGGGCGGCGTGTGGTCGGTGAAGCAGAGTGATACCGATTGCACCGTGACACTGGCGGGCGACAACGTGAAAATCCTTTGCGCAGAGGGCGGCAAATCGCTGGAAGAATTCAACATGACGTTTGATGTTGCCGCTGGCAAAGCCAGTGGACGCGCGCGCAACGAAGAGCTCATCGCCCGCCGGCAGTAGAGCGCTCGTGACGCGAAATTGGGCGGCGGGCGTCGCGGGGATCGCAGCGATCTCTGCTGCGCTTTCAATGGTTGCAGTACGAAAACATGCAGATACCACGCATCCAAGCGAGCTGCTTTCACCAGGCCCTTTGCTGCTTGTGGTGCCAAGCAGCGTCATTTTGCCCGCGCCCGCGACGCTTCAATCTCAGAGCAGTGCACTTGCCATTGCCGCTCTTTCGGAGACGCAGCGCAAGGACCTTGGCGACATGCTGACGGAGCTCACAGAGCGCGTGCATGTTGCAACCAGCCCCTTGGTAGTCGACTTACGCGACGACACACTGGACGAGGCCGTGACGAGCGCGGCCCGCGCTTACAAGCCTCTGATGCTTGCGGTGGCATCGTTAAGCCGCACCGCGTGGCAAGATGAATCTCTGCATGTTTCCCGCGTGGACCCATGCCCGGTAGATGCGCTTTGTTTTCGCCCGCTCGCGCCTGCTGGGCCGAGCAAGATGGAGCGCGATGCGCGCATGCTTGCGTGGGCGTGGTCGCATGCGGTGCTGCTTCATTCACCCGACGAGCGTGCGCATGAGCTCGCAGCAGAGGCCCTCCAAGAGCGGGCGCTGCAACCGGAGTCCACCCTCGCGGCGGTGTTCACTGCGCGCGCATTTGCCAGACAAGACACCGCGACGACGGAAGCTGCACGCGCGCTTCGGGATGTGCTCCCCAAGCGCGCGGACGCCGCGATGAGCCCCGAACTTACTTGGCTCTACGCACTGGCGGAGGGGCAACGGGCCCATCCGCCCATGCCATTGTCACCAGGAGATTTGCTCGTGGTTCTTCGTGCTTCGGCCATCGCGCGCACGCCCGAAGCAGACGCGGAAATCGACGTTGCGTTGCGCACCTCTGGCGGCATGTGGACGTGGTCCGCGCGCCGGCAGAGAGCAACACTAGAGTGAATAGTGAAGGATGGTGCCGCCGTCGCCCACCGCCCAAATGTTGGATGCCGAACTGCCCCACACATCGTTGAGTTTGAGGGTGGAGTTGGATGCGCTCTGCACCCAGGAGGATCCATTAAAGCGCAGGATGGTGCCCGCATCTCCGACCGCCCACACATCGGACGAAGAGCTGCCCCATACCGATAGCAGATTGTTCGTCGTCACCGCGGCGTCTCGTGTCCATGCGCTGCCATTGAAACGAAGGATGGTTCCCAGCGCGCCAACCGACCAGACGTTCGACAACGACGAGCCCCACACTCCGTAAAGATGGTTTGCACCGGTCGAACTCTTCGCCCATGCGGTACCGTCGTAGTGCACGATGGTGTTGAGCCTACCCACGGCCCAGATATCCGATGCCGAGCTACCCCACACTCCGTAGAGACCGTTGGAGGTGGGGGACGATGCGTCCATCCAAACGCCCTTGAAACGCCGGAGGGTTCCCGATGTGCCCGCAACCCAAACCTCATCTCCTCCGGGCGCTCCCCAAATCCCATCGAGCGAATTTGGATCGGCTGTCCCCTTGCTGACCCATCCGCCACCCGTGTTGCGCATCACGGTGCCATTGCGACCCACCACCCAAACGTCGGCACTCGAGCGCCCCCACACGCCATAGAAGTGGTTCGTCGTGTTGGATGGCGACGGCGACCAAGCACTGCCGTCATAGTGCATGATGGTGCCCTCTGCTCCTACGGCCCAGATGTCGGAGGCGGAGCTGCCCCAGATGTTGTTGAGCGTGGCCGTGGTGTTGGAGGTGACCACGCGCCAACCTGGGCTGAGACACTCCGTGCCCGAAGGGGTGCTGCCCGCGGGACACGTTGGGACGCCCGCCACACAGCTCCCTCCGGATGGAGCACGCACGCCGCATGCGCCACAGTGGAGCCCATCTGTTTTCAAATCTGCGCAAGTGTTGCCGCAGACGCTCAGGCTCGCGTCCCGACATCTGCGCTTGCCCGACTCGCAAACCATGCGATCTGCGGGCGCCGCCTCGCCGCACGCGCCGCAGTGATTGGTGTCGCGGTCAAGATAAGTGCAGACCGCAGCGCATGGCGCGCAAGCCTCCACCGTCACGCTGGCCTTGGCCGTAAGAATGGGGTTCTCGCTCTTGCCACTAGGCACCTGAATGCTGATCTCGGTGGCGGGCGATCCGGCAAGTTTGATGTCGGAAAACTCGAGCCGCCAACGCACATCGCTCTGCCCAGCACTGAGTAGGCCAGAGGCCGGCGGCGACGTGCCATCCACCCACCATGAGCTCTCGGGCAGCGCAAATGTGGGCTTG
>JAYWGD010000310.1:0-2008 GCA_043778435.1 Myxococcales bacterium
AATAAAGGCTTGGGTTGGAGCACGCGCTCGCGCAACAGAGTGGCTGACATGTCGCGCCACTACCTGCGGTATACACACAACCTAGTGCTGCACCGCACTCGCTCGTCGCCGAGCACGCGTCACCTTCGCGCTTTGCCCCTACAGGCGTGCACAAGGCAGCTTCGTTTCGCACCACACATCCCTGCACGTTGGCATCGGAGCCACCGCACGACGTGGCGACATCCGGATTGCAACTCTGAGATGCTGAAGCGCGAGCATTGCAGAGCGAATTGACACGCGAAAACACATTTTGGCTTGGCGCAGACGCGTCGGAAGTGCGGCCCGCATCTCCGACGGCAGCGGCAGAACTTGAGAACGCACTCGATGCCGCACACGCGCCCACTGCCGCACAAACAGCAGCAAGGAGCGTGGGCACAACGAGACGAACAATGCGCATCGGTCCATGCAACTAGCATCAAAACACCTCAAGGTTGAAGCTCTGCCAGCATGCAGAATTTGCAACACGTAGGTGCCACACACGCATTGCTCGTTTTGATTCAACGGTGTTTAATTACGCGCATGCGCTTCACATCATTTGCCGCGATCTCCGTGTTTCTCTCTTTGTCTCACGCGGCATCGGCAAGTGTGGAGCTCGGCAAACTGACCGAGACCGGAGCACAACGGTGGTATCCGCAAACGCTTCAGGGCATGCCCATCGTCGGCCACGGGATCGCTCAGCTCCGAAGCAGAACGGGCCACGACTACACGCACTCCAACCTGCTTTCTTCACCGGCTCCCATCCGCGTTGTGCTTAGTGCAACCGATGCGATGCATGCGGTGCCGGCCATGCATGGCCGGCAGACGATGAACGCCGCGTTGCAATTGCCCAAACTGGTTCTTGTCAACGTGCCAATGATCGGCGTGCGCCCCCTTTGGCGTGTGCTGGGCGACGTGCGGTTCACGCCTCAGTTGTCTCAGCGCCGGTATGATGTCGATGCGGAAACAGGTGAGGTGTTGGGCGCAACCGAGTTGATAGATCATCTCGTCGGCGCGCGCGTGTATCCGACCAACCCGGTGGCCTCACCCTTGCTGCAGCTGTCGAATTTGGCCGTTCAGCCTAACCCTACCAATTTGCTTTCGTCGTCCGAATTGGTGGCGCACAATTGCGCAGACAACAACACGCTGCGCAACGTGTTCGGTCAAGATTTTCGTGTATGCGAGCTGACTCAAAGCGCAACGCCCGACGCAGACGGAAACTTTACGGTCGCGCCCGATGATGCGGCCGGCAGCACAACGCGTAACGACGATGCCTTCTCGCAGCTCTCGATGTATGCGCATTCTGCGCGCGCATATGCCTTCTTTCGAGGCCTGCGCGGCGACCCCAGTGCACAGGTGGTGGCGGCGACGCAGCTCAATGTCGTCTCCAACGTTCGCTTCGACCCCCAGGTCGCCAGTTTGCTCAATGGAGGCAGCGGCGGCGGAGCCACGAGCACTGCAGCCACACGGCTTCGCTCCTACGACAACGCCTTCTTTTTCCCTGGTGACAACGGCGGTTTTGTAAGCCAAATCCTTGGTCTTCCGGGCAACGGCGGACTGGTTTTTGGTCAGGGCAGAAATGTGGATTACGCCTACGACGGCGACGTGGTGTACCACGAGCTTACGCACGCGGTAGTGAACCACAGCCTGCAACTGGGGCGAGACTACGTGCAGCCATGGGGCTACTCCACGCAACCTGGCGCCATGAACGAGGGCCTGGCGGATTACTTTTCTTCGGCCATCACGGGCGATCCTGCGCTTGGCGAGTATGCGGGCGGTTGGGACAGCGGCTCCATTCGAAACCTTGCCAACAATTTCACATGCAATCAGAACATCGCGGGCGAAGTGCACTACGACTCGCAGTTGTTTAGCGGCGGCTTGTGGTCCGTTCGCACAGCCTTGCCTGCGGGCGACAGGGCCGTCTTCGATGCTGCGATCTACACCGCCATGCGTTTGCATCCGGGGTCCGAAACACTGGCCTTTCATGAGTTTA
>JAYWGD010000311.1:0-2003 GCA_043778435.1 Myxococcales bacterium
TCAGGCATAGCTGCGCCACGCACATGCTGGATGGCGGCGCTGACTTGAGATCGATCCAAGAATTTTTGGGGCACTCATCGCTGTCTACGACCCAGCGCTATACCCACGTCTCGGTGGATCACCTGGCGCGCGTGTACGACAAGGCGCATCCTTTGGCCCGCAAAGTGCGGTAGTGCGTCGCCCGTGAAGGCTACGTTTTTCCAATTGGTATGGGGCGCAGTGTTGGGCGCTGTGTTGGCCACTGCAGCGGCCGCCGTCGAGTGCACCTTGGCCGAGCAGCATGGCGTGTTGATAGGCCGCTGGCAAATCGTAGGAGTGCACATTTCGCTTGGTTTTTTGCTGGGTTGTGCTGGCGCTGCACTCAGTTTGCTCCTGGACGACACACCACTTCAAAGCGTGTTCGTAATGCTTGGGTCTCGCACGCAAACATTCGGCGAAGCTATGTTTCGCGCGTGCTTGCCTGGCGTCGGATTTCTGATGTTGACGCTCGTCGCCACCGTTGTTCGCGACGCGGCAGCCAGTGAGTCTTCAGAGGCTTTAGGGCACGCGTCGGTCTTCACCGCATTCGTGGTTACGGGGTTGATGGCGCTGCTTTGGGCGTGTGCCTCATGGTCTCGTGGCGGCGCTCGTGGCGTGCGCGACCTACGCGTTGTGGTCGCGCTTGGATGGAGCGCCGCCATCGCAGCTTTGGTATTCGCTGTGGGTACCGGCCCAACCGATGGGCATGGGTTCTTTGGAGTGTGGGGAGTGCTGCATAGGGAAGAGCTAGACTTGCGCCCCATTGCATATGCGTTGGCGCCCTTGATGGCCGGCTACACGTGCGCGCGACTTGCGATTTTGCGGGCACCGAAGATTCTGATGTTAACCGCGTTTGGCGTCGCTTCAGCCGCCATCCCGGCGTGGCATGTGTCGGCAAACATGTCGCCTGAGCAAGCCTCACACATCGAAGAGGGCGCCCCCTACGGACGCATCGCACTTCACCTTTTACGTAAGCGGTTCGATAAAGACCGCGATGGCTCGTCCGCCAAGTTTGGCGGTGGCGACTGCAACGATCGCGACCCACGTGTCAACCCAAGCGCGCTCGAGACACCGGACAACGGGGTCGACGAAGACTGCTCTGGAGAAGACCTGCCCGCTCATGCGCCCGCGCTTCCAAGTGCTGCCACTGAGATAGCCGCCACGCGTGCATCTTATGTTCCAGCCAAGAACGTGGTGTTCATCACGGTGGATACCTTGCGACACGATTTGCAATGGACCGGCTACGCGAAGCCCAACGCACCGCGCCTCACAGCGCTGGCACAAAGGTCGGTATGGTTTGAGCGCGCTTATGCCATGGCGTCTTACACGGGGAAAAGCCTGGGTCCGCTCATGGCAGGCAAATATCCAAGTCAAACGGCACGGGATGGCGGCCATTTTACCAATTACTCGGCCTCCAATCTGATGCTGGCCGAACGCCTGAAAGCGGCGGGGGTTCAAACCTTTGGTGCCAGCACGCTCAATTATGTTTCCAATGAGTGGGGCATCACGCAGGGCTTCGACGCTTGGGATTTGCATGCCATTCCGCCTGGAGCCGTGGATCACGAGAGCGGCGTAAGCAGCGACAAATTGGTCGATGTGGCCCTTCGCCAGTTGAGCAATCCCGCCCTTCAGGGCACGCGATTTATGGCCTGGTATCACTTCATGGACCCTCACCGGGACTATGTGGCGCACAAGGGCGCGCCCCATTTTGGCGAAGGGGAAAAGGGGGTGAACGCTCAGTCACGGGCCCGGTACGACAGCGAGGTTTGGTTTACCGACAGTCAAATTGGTCGCCTTATCGACGAGCTCGACAAGCGGCCTTGGGGCGCCGAAACGGCCGTGGTGATCACGGCCGATCATGGTGAGGCCTTCAATGATCACGGGATGAACTACCATGGGTTTGAGCTCTGGGAATCGCTCGTCCGCGTTCCACTTATCATTCGCGCACCGCGCGTTCTGGCCCACAAAGTGGAGGCACGCCGCAG
>JAYWGD010000312.1:0-5535 GCA_043778435.1 Myxococcales bacterium
CTTGGAACAAGGTTTGCGCGGTATCCTCAGATCTGGACACCAACCCCGCAATGCTCCGAACTTCGATGATTGACCACACTGCCGCGGCGCCCGCCGGGAGCAGGGCAAGAAACATGCATAACGCACGCGTTAGGGAAACCCGATACGAGGCTGCGGCAAGGCTCAAAATGCCAAGCATCAAAAGCGCAAATCCGTGCGCGTAGAAGGTGAGCAGCGCCGAGGCCGCCGCGAGTGCGACTGCGCGCCAAAGATGTGTGGCTTCCGGCAGCGCAAGAAAAAAAGTGTAAGATGCAATCAGAATAGCTGTGCCAGTTAAAAAACTGGCGAAACCAAACATGAGCATCAGGCCAAGCGTGCTGTAGAGCCCCAAAAGCGCATACGCTGGGTCCCACACGCCGGCCACGCGTCGTCGCAGCCAAAGGGCCGACAGAGGCGTCAAAAGCATGGGCAGAATCGCGGCTCCCCGTATAGCGCCGAGCGGGCCAAGCAAGGGAGAGAGGGCATGACCCAGGCCCCGAAAGAGAGAGTACGGACCGAGCTTTGCGGATTCCAGCAAGTACTGCTGTTCGAAGGGAGAGCTCGCCAGGCGCTCTCTGACGGCCAAGTGCCCCGCATGGGCCGGCAAGTCTTGAAACGGCAGCCAATGCGGCAGACACACGCTGCTGCACGCCACAAGCAACGACACACCCAGCAACACCCACGAAAAACGTTGCAGGGAAAGTGCGCGAGAGCTCGTATTTGTGTTACAGTCTTGTGACGTCATGGTGTCCGTCGCGCATCCTTCGCTGGCCTACGCGTCTGCCAGATCGGCGGTCGCGGACGATAGCGTGCTTCTGCCTCCTCGTGTAGGCCTGCACGACGCATCGCGCATTGAGTGGAGTGTGTCGCTCGCCCTGCCTCGTCAGGGCACGTCTGCGTTTGAGATCGAGCTTGACATGGCGGTGCCATCCAATTCTTACGCGCAGCATTCTCCTTGGGGCCAGCTCCAAGCCTTTGCGCGTCTCGATGCCCAAGAAGCGCCAGCATCGTTGGAGGCACCGACGTTGGATGACCTGCGTCGCGCGGCGCTGGCGTTGGCGGGCGCGCTTACGGCCAGTCGCGATCAGTTTCGCGCCGTGTGTCGCGAGTTCGATGGGGTGTCACTGCAGTCTGCACATGAGCCCCTGACGGAAGAACTCTGTCGTCACGTTGAGGCCGCGGTGCGCAACCTAGAAGATGCTCGGCTCTTGTGGCTGCGTGCGGTGGAGGCCGAGCCCTCCGATCTGGGTCGCGAGCGTCGTTTGGCGGATGAGTATCTGAGCGTGCGCATGACCGACATCTTGGGCGCATGTGAGCGCGCGCTTCAAAAGGCTTTCCCAGAAGGGCGCCCAGATTCGCTCGAGAGCGTGCACGCGATGCTCACGGCATGCGTGGGGCGTGAGATGGCCCACAGGCGCGCACGCCATTTTTGCTCGCAGACCCTCGCCGCCCTGACACGATGGAGCGCTATTTGGCGCGCGCCAGCCAGCTCAAAAAGCACTTCCAGGAAATCCTCTTTTTGGAGGCAGATCGCTTTCACGTGGCAGAGCGGATTCATCATTGGGTGGCCGCCGTGGGCGCGGTTCTTGCTTCGACTTGGGCGCTTTTTTTTCAGTTGATGATTGCGAGACGTGCCAGTCAGGTGGAGAATACACTCAATTCGGGACTGGTCTTTCTGTTCGTCATCGCGGGGCTCGCCTACGCTGGGAAAGACCGCATCAAGGAGATCGGTCGCTTGTGGATCAATGGCCGCGTGCATCGCAATTACGCGCAGCGAGTGACCAAGTATCGCGCGCCTAGCCGGCGTCTTTCAAGCAGGGACGTGGTGGCCAAGGCAAAAGAAAGCTTTGATGAGTCGTCTGAGTTTGCGCCCGATCCCTTGAATCCAGCGGCGGGCGACACCTATTCTGTGGTGCATGTAAAATACACAAATAAGGGAGAGGTGTTGGCGCAGCCTGCGCTCAGCGATGCAGGGGTTCAGCGCGTAAAGTTCGTATTTCGATACGATCTCTCGCCCCTTTTCGCACGCCTCGATGATGGCATAAAGCAGGTGCCCGTGTTTGACGAGGACTCGGGCGAGATGCGCCTAGTGGATGCACCTCGATCGTACCGAGTGCCACTTTCGCTAACGCTACGCGCCCGCAAGCAGACGCTAAAAGTCGAGGCGACTTTGGTGCTGCATAAGGGCGGGCTGCGACGTATCGAATTTGCGCGTTCTGACGATGGATTGGAGACGGACGTGGGCTTGGATCCGAGCTAAGAGCGGTGCGTGATTCACACGCCTTTTGATCCCTCTTGGCTCGTTCACGAAGACGCAGATCTGCTGGTCGCGAACAAGCCGGCCTTTGTATCGTCGCAGTCGGCGAATGAGGGCGATGACGATCTGGCTTCGAGATTGGGTGCATGGCTCAGCGCGCGTGAGGGACACCCTGCCTATGTGGGATCGCACCAGCGTCTGGATGCGATGACAAGCGGTCTGATGGTGTACGCACGTCGCAAGAGCGCCAATGCGTCGCTGGCAAAAAGCTTTGAGGGGCGCCAAGTGGTGAAGACCTACGTGGCCTTGGTATCGGGACAATTCCGTGGAGAGCGACGTCTGAAGCATAGCCTTGTGGATGTGAGGGGGAAGATGCAGGTTGCACGCAATGGGCATCCCGGCCTGAACGCCGAGGCCGTTGTGCGAAGCGTAAAGGTGGTAGGCCAGCGCGCGTTGGTGGAGTTGGACTTGCTCACAGGGCGTATGCATCAGGCGCGGGTGCAGCTCGCCGCCCTCGGGCACCCCATCGTGGGCGATCCGCTCTACGGCGGCGAGGCTGCGCCAAGACTGTTTTTGCATGCAAAAATGCTCTCATTTACGCACCCGAGCTCCGGGCAGCAAGCCAAGTTTCACGCGCCCTTGCCGAAGGAATTTGATGCTTGGTTGCGCGGGCAGGCGTGGGGCGCGGAGGTCTACGACGACACCGGATCGCTGATGCAGGCGCTACGTTGGGCAGTCGAGAAACGATACGCTTTGCTCAGCGACCGTCAGAACACGGCATGTCGTATCGTGAACGAAGATGGCGATGGGTTGCCCAAACTCGCTGTCGACCGATACGGCTCTTTTGCGGTGGCCCAGTTTTACGAAGACCCGATTTGGTCGGCGGATGCAGGGCGCAAGGGACGCGTTTTGGATGCGCTGCAGCGCATAGGGTTTGAGGGCGTCTACGAGAAGACGCGCCCCAAGCAGGCCAACACGGTGGTGGATACGCGTAGCGATTTTTGGGCGCCAAAAGAGCCATCACGTGGCAAGGCGGCACCCTCCCCTATGGTCGTGACAGAGCACGGTGTGCCGTTCTTTGCGATGCTCGACGATGGGCTTTCTACGGGCGTGTTTCTCGACCAACGCGCCAACCGCGCGTGGTTTGCCAAAGAGTGCGGCGGTGCGCGCGTACTCAACTTGTTTGCATACCACGGTGCTTTTAGCGTGGCCGCAGCATCTGGCGGAGCCGCCAGTATCACGAGTGTCGATGTCTCGTTGGTGGCGCTTGGGCATGCCAAAGAAGGGGTGCAAGCACTCCGGTTTGAGGGCGAACACCACTGCGTCGCGGATGATGTCTTTGCGTGGCTTGCACGTGCGGCCAAGCGTGCCCACGAGTTCGATGTCATCGTCTGCGATCCTCCTTCGTATTCCACGGTGCGCGGCAAGCGTTGGGTGGCGAGCGATCACTACGCGGAACTTGCGGCCAGTGTGTTCGCGATCGCGGCACCCAACGCGCGCATTCTCTTTTGCACCAACCATCGCAAGACGGGCCTGCCCAAATTTCGGGCACTCGTCGATGACGGCGCATCGCTCGCAGGCGTCGCCTTGGCGTCGATGCGCGATGCAAAGCCGCCGCACGATTACCCAGTCGCCATCGGCGACTATCCTCACCTCAAGAGCGTCAAGGTGGTCGTGAGCGGCTGTCGCGAGTCCTCGAAGGGCGGGGCGGCCCGATGAAGGGATACATCGCCGTTGCAGGCACCATCGGGGCCGGGAAGACCTCGCTGGTGCGCTGGATGGAGCAGCGCTACGGCCTGACGCCGTTCTACGAGCCCAACGACGAAAATCCGTATTTGGCAGATTTTTATGCAGACATGCCGCGCTGGGCGCTGCAGTCTCAGGCCTATTTTTTGGCGCACAAATTTGAGATGCATCAAGCCATGGAGCAGGCCGAAGGCACCGTGGTGGTCGACCGAACGCTCTACGAGGACGCCGAGATCTTTGCCAAGAATCTCATGCTGCAAGGGCATTTGTCAGAGCGTGATTGGACGCTGTATCAGCGCCTCTATTCGGGCATCCGAAGGTCCATTCGCGCGCCACAGTTGCTCATTGCGGTGACGTGCTCGTTGCCCGCAACCAAGCGCCGCATCAAGCAACGAGGTCGCGAAATGGAAATGGCCATTCCGCATGCCTATCTCAAGCGGCTTCATGGCCTCTACGAAGAGTGGTTCGACCGTTACGATCTGTCGCCCGTGCTTCGTATCGACACGACGAACATGGACTATGCCCAGAATGTGGTCGACTTGATCGCGCTTCAGCAAACGCTGGACGGCGTGCTGCGTCCCTAGGAACACGCCCTTCGCCTACTGCGCGACGCACTGTTCTTTCGGTGTGCCGACCTTCTCTTTGGCGTCTACCGCCATGACAAAGAGCGCCGCATATTGCGCCGCACTCAGTACCGAAAAGCCCAAGCTGAGATAGACCAAAATTTGGCCGACGCGCACCACGTCGCACACGCCCAGATCGATGCCAGCAAAGGAAAAATGCTGTGGGTAACCGACGAGCAACGCCACAAGGCCGATCATTTGAAAGGCCGTTTTGATTTTGCCTTCTTGCCCGGCCGCGATGACGACACCTTCGCTTGCAGCCACACTGCGCAATCCGGTCACGCAGATCTCGCGCGCAACCACGAGCGCTGTGACCCAAGCAGGGAGCCGCCCCATCGGCACCAGCCAAATCATGCAGCTCATCACAATGAGCTTGTCGGCAAGAGGGTCGAGAAACTTTCCGAGCACACTCACGACGCCCATGCGCCGCGCAAGAAAGCCATCGAGTGCGTCGGTGATGGCGGCGATGGTAAAGATGGTCGCAGACCAATAGCAGCCTTCGCTGGTGCCCAAATCGAGATACCAAAGGCACGCTGGGATCATCAGGACGCGGGCAAACGTGAGCAGGTTCGGGATGTTGAACGCATCGTCACGAATCGATTTTTTTGGCGGCTTGATGCGAGGCGCTTTGGGCTTGGGCAAACGGGCACGTGCAGCGCCTGAGGTGGCCGTGGAAGGGTTGCTCATGAACCGGCCACAATGCGAATCAGCTTGGCGCCGGCCTCGACGGTGGCGCCTTCGCGCACAAAGAGCTCAGCGATTTTGCCACCCGCTTTGGCCTTGACCTCGTTTTCCATCTTCATGGCTTCGAGCACCATCAACGTCTGTCCAGCAACAATGCTGTCGCCGTTTTCCACGAGGCATTTGACCACACGACCAGGCATAGGACTT
>JAYWGD010000313.1:0-5517 GCA_043778435.1 Myxococcales bacterium
GGCCCCCGACTCTTCGCGCACACCCGTCAGCAAAAAGGGCGCGAGCGCGGACTACATGAACTTCGATGAGGGCGCGAATTCGTCCAAGGACGATGGCCCCTCGGATGCCATGGACGACATGATTGGCTCCTACGGCGACGATGACATTGAGATCGTCGACGGCACCACGCAGGTGAAAATTGCGCCAAAGCGCGTGATGGAAGAGGAGCTTCCTGAGCCCAAGAAGGCAACCCGAAGCGGCAAAGAAGAAGAGGAGTCAAACCTCTACTCAAAGACCAACGACCCCGTGCGCATGTACTTGCGCAAAATGGGTTCGGTGGCGCTACTCACGCGTGAGGGTGAGGTCGAGATCGCCAAACGAATCGAGCAGGGCGAACACCGCGTGCTCGGGGCAATTCTTAACAGCACCGTGGCGGTTAGCGAGATCATCGATCTTGGCGACAAGCTTCGAAAGAAGAAAGTGCGCGTCAAGGAATTGGTCCGCGACTTGGTCGACCAAAACGACGACGTCGAGTTCAATGAAGAAGAAGCCGAGAACAAGCTTCTCAAGCTCATCGACAAGGTGAAGAAGCTAGACGAAAGCTCGCGTGCCTTGCAGGTGATGCTCGAGGGAGCAGCAGCGCCCAAAAAGCGCACGATCGAAGCAGAGCTCGCCGACAATCATCTGAAGCTCGTTGAGGCGCTCGAGAAGATGCGTCTCAGCAAAAAGACGATCGACAAGATCGTCATCAAACTTCGTTCGCTCATCCATAAGGTGGAAAAAGCCGAAGGCGGCAGCAGCGAACTCGAGCGCGTCACGGGCATTCCCATGGAGCAACTCCGCAAGGAGGCCAAGCTCGCCAAGACAGATGCGGTGCTCGAGCGCAAGTACAAGAAGAAGTACGGAGTCACGCCGGACGAAGTCATTGCGAGCGCTGCCGTGGCCCAGAAGAGCTTACGCAAAGTTGAGGAAGAGCTTCAGATAGATGTCCGGGCGCTTCGCAGCACCTACGAAAACATCCGCAGCGGTGAGCGCCAAGCCGAGCGCGCGAAGGCCGAGCTGGTCGAGGCCAACTTGCGTTTGGTGGTCTCGATTGCCAAGAAGTACACCAACCGCGGTTTGCAATTCTTGGACCTCATCCAAGAGGGCAATATTGGCCTGATGAAGGCAGTCGACAAGTTCGAGTACCAGCGCGGCTACAAATTCTCGACCTATGCCACCTGGTGGATTCGTCAGGCCATTACCAGGGCCATTGCAGACCAAGCGCGCACGATTCGTATCCCGGTCCACATGATCGAGACCATCAACAAGCTCATCCGCACCAGCCGCTATTTGGTGCAAGAGTTTGGTCGCGAGCCGACGCCTGAAGAGATTGCGGAGAAGATGGAGCTGCCACTCGACAAGGTGCGCAAGGTCCTCAAAATCGCGAAAGAGCCCATCAGTCTCGAAACGCCCATTGGCGAAGAAGAAGACTCGCACTTGGGAGACTTCATCGAAGACAAGAACGTGCTGTCGCCTGCCGAAGCGGTGATTAATCAGAACCTCTCCGAGAAGACGCGTGAGGTGCTCAAAACCCTCACGCCGCGCGAAGAGAAGGTACTGCGTATGCGTTTTGGCATTGGCGAAAAGAGCGACCATACGCTTGAAGAAGTCGGTCAAGACTTTGAGGTCACGCGCGAGCGCATCCGCCAAATCGAAGCGAAGGCGCTCCGCAAGTTGCGTCATCCGTCGCGCTCGAAGCAGCTCAAGAGCTTCGTCGACGTCTAGCGCTCGACGGACGAGCAAGGCGAAAGCAGAAAGGGCCTCTGGCATCGATGAGCATCGACGCCAGTGGCCCTTTCTGCTTTCGCTTTGTCTCTTCAAGGAGGAGGCAAGCGTTTCACTTTTGCGAGCGCTTCTTCGGCATCTGCAAGCGCGAGATACTCATTGGCGCGGCCTGCCACTCGTCTGCTGAGTCGCCTGTAACTTTCTGCCGCTTCGGCGTGCATGCCCATCTTGACCGCCAGGTTTGCAGAAGCATCCAAGATGGCGGGCGCGTCCGACACTTCACGTTCGATTCGGTGCAGTTCGGCGAGTGCTTTTTCGTTCCGCCCGAGTTGGATGTCTTGTTGCGCGGCCTCGAGCAATACCCCAACACAAGACTTGTCAGCTTGACAGGGCCACTTGCGAATCATCGCAGCGAAGGCATCAAAGCGTGCTGTCTGATGCTCGCGCGCGTAGCTGCGAAGCAACGCTTGGGCACAAGCATCCCGATTGTCGCTGCGCGCAAAGGCGGCCTCCGCGGCTTCAGCGGCGCGCGAATACAGGGGCGTGCCCTCGACGAGTTCGAGCAACAAACTGGGCGCCTCGCAGACATCGGAACTCTTTGCCTGAAGCAAGGAGAGCGCGCGGAGTGCTTGGGTTGCACAGGTACGGCTATTCTCACCACACCATGGGGAAGAGGCGCGCGCATCATAGATGGCCTCGACTGCGCGAGCGCGAAGGAGTCGGGGGTCGCTGTCGCCGACTGCGCCCAGCGCGCGACGCTCGATGTCCAAACTTGCAGGAAGTCGATAGGACATCGGCGCCCACAAGTTGGCGAGAATGTCGCTGCGTAAAAGGCCCTCTTTGGGCAGAACTGCGCTGAGGTCATCGTGATCGCGAATGCTGCTCAAAATCTCAGGCGTCACAGGATTGACGAGGCGGTTGTCGTCGCTCATTGCGTGGCTGTACTCAAGCAACGCTTGTCGAGGATTACGGGTGCGCAGATGCGCCGCAAGCACGGCGTGGGCGCGCCCATAGAGGGGAACACCATCGGAGCTTGCCAATGCAAGCGCGCGCCCAGACCAAGCAATCGCGACATCACTCCCAAGCTTTGGCTCGGAGAGCGCAGCGATCAATGCCGCGTAGGGGCTGGCTGGATGCCGCTCGACAAGCTGTTGTGTGCGAGTGCGTGGCAGAGGGCCATGAGACAGTTCATTGTAAGCTTCACGCAAATCACGTGCAGGGGCACGCTGTCCTACATAAAGTCCGACTCCGCCCAAGACGCAGATACCAACCCACAAAAGACGTCGCTGAAGCGGCACCGGCGGGGGTCGTTCGCCTCGCACAACTGGCGGCACAACATCTTGGCGGGTGGGCAAATAGCGCGCCACCAGCAAGGCCATCAACATGCCGACTGCGGGTACCTCGAGCGCGTAGTCTGCCATGTCGTGCAAGACCAGCGTTGCCGCCGCCCAGTACGCCCAGACGGCTGTACGCTCGGTGCGCGCGAGCATGGCCGGGCGAAGCAACCAAGCGCCTGCAGCAATCGCCGCACCTCCCAGCAGCCACCCATATTCGGTAAGCAGCTGCAGCAAAATATTTTCGGGATGTGTGGGCGACTCGTTGTTCATGATGCCCGCCACACTGGCAATGGCCGATCCAAAGGCGCCGCGTCCCACACCGAACGCTTTAAACTCTGGTAGCAAGCGCGCGGCGCTGCGCCAAATCTGAGCCTTGGTCATATCGCTGTCTATGAGTTCCGAACTGATGTGTGGAAGCGCCGTCATGACGGCAACAAACAACAGCGCTGTGGACGCCAACGCGGCGAGTGCGCGCCAGCGAGATGCGGAGCTGATTTTTTGCTTTCCGGAGCGCCTCGTAAACACCAATGCAACAGCGCCGATGGCCAGTGCCAAAGTTCCGCCGCGCGATGCGGCATAGGCCATTGCGATGGAGCAGATGGCCAGCGCGGACCACGAGAAGGCTCTGTGTATGCTGGGCTTTCGATCCTGCGCCTGCTGAATGGCGAGCAAAATAGCTGGGCTAAGATATGCCGCCAGATGATTGGGGTTCAGCAGTGGCGTCAGGCGAATCCCTCGGGCGTTCTCCGGCTTGTAGAGACCAAACACACGCTCGGCACCCACCGCTGGATGGACCAAGGCGACGACAGCCAACACGCACGTGGCACAAAGCAGTGCGCGTTCCACACGAACATTGCCGGCAGGAATTCGGACCACTGTGCGAATGGCAAGAAAAAATGCAAGGTACAGTACGACTTTCAGCGCGTCGAGAATGGATCCAAAAGGTTCAAGAGAGATGCTGTGCCACTGGACATGCGCACCAATGGGAGAGAGAGCATCCCCCCAAATTTTGGCCGTCTGTGGCGAAACAAAGCGAAGCACAACATGCGGAAGCGGCAGCGCCGTCAGCAAGTTGACTGCAATCATCGCCCCCGCAAACAGAACCGCAAACTGCCCGTCGCGTGTGTCGGTGAGGCGCAATCCCCGGCGCTCTCGCCACAGCAACGGCGCGAGGCCCAAAGCCGCCAACGCGAACCCTTCAGGAGTGAGACCGCCTACCGCAAAAGAGCTCATACAAAGAGCCACAAAGGTCTCGATGTCTGGTCGCCATCGCGTCATCAGATTGGTTCGTAGGCCCATCGCGAGAAGACTGTACGAACTGAGCAAGAAAAGGAACTTTGGTGGTGCTCGATGCCGAAATAATTCGTAGGGTGCGACGCTCGATATGACGCATTCAGCACCCACCTCTTCTCAAAAATTTTGGCGCGATCGCCCGACCTTTGTCACCGGCGGCACCGGGCTTGTGGGGAGCTGGCTTGTGAGGCGTCTGGTCGGGCTTGGCGCCGATGTGGTCTGTTTGGTTCGCGACTGGATTCCTGAAGCGGAGCTCGTCCGTGGTGGCGACAGCTCGCTGCTTCGCAAGGTGCGTGTGGTGCGCGGCGACATCTGTGACCAGGCCTTGATGGAGCGAGTGCTCGGCGAACACGAGATTGATACCGTGATTCATCTTGCTGCGCAGACGATTGTGGGAATCGCCAATCGCAATCCAGTGAGCACGTTTCAAGCCAACATCCAGGGCACATGGTCGGTGCTTGAAGCTTGTCGTCGCAGCCCTCGGGTCAAGCAAGTGGTGGTTGCTTCGAGCGACAAGGCGTATGGCACGTGCGAGAACTTGCCTTACGACGAGTCCACGCCACTGGATGGCATTCATCCTTATGATGTTTCTAAGTCGTGCTCCGATCTGATCGCCCGCTCCTATGCCAAGAGCTTTGGCGTGCCTGTGGCCATCACGCGGTGCGGTAACTTTTACGGCGGCGGCGATCTGAACTGGAACCGCATTGTGCCCGGCACTGTGCGCGCCATTCTTCGTGGCGAGCAGCCGGTGGTGCGATCCGATGGCAAGTTCGTGCGCGACTACTTTTATGTGGAGGATGGTGCGCTTGCGTACACCGATCTGGCTGAGCGTTTGGCCGCAAACCCGAAGGTGGCAGGCGAGGCCTTTAATTACTCCAATGAGATTCAAGTCGACGTGCTTCAGCTCGTGAAAAAAATTGCTGATGCAATGGGCACGAGTGTTGAGCCAATTGTGAGAAACGAAGCCTCCAACGAAATACGTCACCAATACTTGAGCGCACAAAAAGCACGCGATTGGTTCGATTGGAAACCCACCTTTGAACTTGACGAGGGCCTGAAGCGCACGGTGGCGTGGTACAAAACTTACTTCGAGCAACAGGGGATTCTGTGATCACTGCACCTATTCTGAAGAACGGCATT
>JAYWGD010000314.1:0-1993 GCA_043778435.1 Myxococcales bacterium
GCGTTCCTTCTTGCGCGTAACTTCGATGCCCTTCTCGAATTGAGCGCGGGTTGCGGACTGCCGCAGCGTCGCATTTCCTTGCGCAACACTGCGGCATCAGCGCCTCTAAATCCTCAGGATGCGGTACAAAGTCAGGATGGTTCATTGTGGGTTGCCAACTACCAAACCACGCCGCTGATGCGTATTTCAGCTGATGGAACGCGATCGGCCGTGTCGATCGACAACCTGGATGACGATGGTGAGCCGCAAGCGACGTTCGTGCATCGCTATCAAAGCCCAGCGCGCGAAGAGATCGTGACGTGGTTTGCACGCCTCGACAACAACGACCCCAACTTGGCGCCGAAGGGGCCTGCAACGATCGTCTATGTCGACGCTAAAACGCGCCTAGAAACACGCCGCGTGACCACGCAAGGCTGGAACTTGTTTGGCATGCTAGATGTGCACGGCGCGTTCGCCTATGCGGCAGCGCCCGGAAGTTTTGCGGACGCGATGGAGACGAATGCCGGCATCGAACGGCTGGCCATCGATGCCGGCAGCTCGGCCTTGCTCCTTCATGAACGCGAGCTAGGCGGCAGCCCCACCGCGGTGCGCATATCGGGTGACTGCGCTGCGGTCGTTGTGGTCGACGCCAGCGAAGCCAAACATAGTTCGCTCCGTAGCTTTGATGTGCGCGCCCCTTCGACAAGCTTGCGTATCGCACTGGGCAACACCGAAGGGTACGACTTGCTTGGCCTCGCGTGGTCCAATGATGTGCTTTTTGTCGGGGATCGTCAGAACAAGCAAGGACGCGTGCGACGCTTCACCAAGAGTGCAGACTGCACGCTCACAGAATCGCTTACGGTCATCGTAACGCAAGGGCTACCCTTTGTGTTGGCTGCTGTGGCGCCTCAACCATAACTTCATTTACATGCAGTCCACACGCTGTCCTGGTGCGACCTTGCAGCCGCCCGGACAAGAGCGCGAAGGGATGAACGACGCACCGCGGCACACAAGCTCGGTGCTAGCATCCGTGCTGCAAGCGACATAACCGGGTTGGCTGCACGGATCGCCCGAGACGGCGTAGCTCATGTCGCACCGGGCCTGATCCCCCCCCTGCCCCAAACTGCATCCTTGCGGGCCTCTGCATGGCCACTCGGGCGACCATACTCCCGCCTGACAGACGAGCAGTTCTGCGCGACTCACAGCGCAAGCAAAACGGCCCGACTCCACACATGGCGATTGGCGGACGGCATAGGTGCTGTCGCATGAATACGTTTTGCCACTGCCCTTGCAGCCTTCTGGGCCCATGCATGCTGCACGTATTGCGTAATGCCCCGCGTCGCATTGCAACAAGGTACGCTTGTCGCCCGTACACGCGTACTCGCCGGCGCTTGCACAAGCGCTCCGAGGAGCCGAAATGGCGCCGGTACAAACAAGGCGATCACCCGATTTTTTGCACTCGCCGCCGCACGGTTGCTCCACCAAGAGCCCCTGGTCACTGCACACCAGCGCGGTGCGCGCATCGGCACATGCTGACGTGCCAGGCTTGCACTGCGCGCCGCGCTTTGGCCTGCATCCCACCGCCATCGCAAGGGGAATCACAAGCCATACAAGTGAGCACGCTCGTCTCATGCGCCTAGAAAGCTCACAAGCGCACGCACCATGAGCGCCGGGTCTGCGGTGCCGCCCATTTCACGTGCAGAGTGCATACTCAGCATGGGGTTGCCCACGTCGACCGTGGGGATCCCCAGTTGTGTAGACGTGATGGGACCAATGGTCGTGCCGCAGGGCAAGTCTGTACGATGCACATAATATTGCACCGGCACCTCGGCGCGCTTGCAGGCGAGCGCAAACTCGGCGCTTGTGTCGCCAGAGGTGGCGTATCGGGATTGGGCATTCGACTTGATGACGGGGCCGCCGTTGAGTCGCGGCTTGTGACGCTGTTCGTGCCGCTCTGGATAGTTTGGATGAACCGCGTGTGCCATGTCGGCCGACACGCAGCAAGAATGCATGA
>JAYWGD010000315.1:0-5506 GCA_043778435.1 Myxococcales bacterium
AGCGAAGCCAGCGCATTCTCGGAGCCGCGCACCGTGCACTCTGCATCCAGATCCGACGCACGAACATGGGTGAGCACTCACGCAAGTGAGCGCTCACCCATGTTCTCTTTCTCTCTCCCCAAATCAGCAGAGCGATGACAGGCGAAGGGAGTAGGCGTCCGTGAGGTCGGGGCGCCGTTGGCCGTGGGCATGCGTGTCTGAGGCCGACCCACAACGCACGGGTTATACCAGCGAAGTTCCGAGGAAGGCCGGCTTGCCCCCGGCCTTCCTATCGGAATTCGCCCCTCCGGAGGCCGAGTCCGCATGCCCACGAGCCCGGCGGTGCCTCGACCTCATTGGCGCCGGTCCTGCGCTGGAGGAGCGGCGCCCCGCCCGTTCCTATCGTGCCGTTTGGGCGCCCCGCCAACTCACGCTGCCGTCGCGGCGCCGCCGCCATTTTTCTCATCCCGCAATGCAATGCGCAGCGGCACCACGATCATCGGAATCCCTCGATGCTGCAGCCTCTTCTGCACACTAAACGCCGTTTCGTTATGCAGCACCCGATTCCAAAGCGTGTCTTCATCGAAGATCAGTTGCCCAGCAACAAAAAGCCCGCGAGGAAACCGCTGCACCAAGCTTTGCGCAATCCGCTCCACTTCGACCGCGACTTCCGTCCCAACAGAGAGCGCACTCGCAGAACGCAAACCCAAGGTGCGTGCATACTGCTCGTATCGCAGCAAGCTGCTCCGCGTGCGATGCTCGAGTGCTTCCACCTGATCTGCACCCTTAAATGATTCCGAATCAACCACCGCCACACTTACGAACACCACGCTGGCAAAGTGCTCCGGGAAGGTGCGCAATAGGCTGAGCAAGGCATGGCGGCCCAGTCCGCCATAGCCTCCCACCAGCAAAATCGCGACAGGCTTGCTTGCGTCGGGCTCGGCCGCTTCGTGGTGTTCGGACAGGCCACGGGTGACTCCCTCGGCGAACGCAAGTGAGGTGGTGCTCTCGCGTGGCTCTTCCTCGAGCGCGCTGCATTCTGGTGCGGGGACGCTGCTGTCGAGTTTGCCCACGGCGACGCGCACCTCGTCGTAGTGGCGCTTGATGGTGAAGCATAGAGCAACGAGCACCGCCGTGACGACCACCGTGACCCAGCCGCCCTCGCTGAATTTCTCGAGGATGGTGATGGCCAAAATGGTTGCGCAGAGCAGCAGAGCCGCCACGTGCGCGATGAGGTTACGCACCCACTTGGGCGACTCGCCGCGGTGCTTTAGCCAGAAGCGTGTCATCGCCAAGTTGGAGAGGCTAAAGGTGAGGAAGACATTGATTGAATACATCACCACCAGCCTCGAAACATTGCCGCCGGTGTAGGCAAGAGCGGCGTAGGCCGCGAGCGACATGATCACCACGCCGTTTCGCATCGAGAGACGGTCGCTCAATGCGGCAAAGCGGTGCGGCAGCCAAGAGTCTGTGGCCATGTTCGCCATCACGCGCGGGCCGTCCAAGAACCCGGCTTGGGCCGCAACGAACAACAACGCGCCTTCGCTGAAGAGCGTGACGATGATGAACGTGCGGCCTACGGGCACGCCGAACAAATGCCAGTTCGAAGCGACGCGCTCTACCAGAACTGCATTCATGGTCTTTCCTTCTTCGGGATGCGCATGGACAAGCAAATAAGCGAGTAGAATGCCGCCGGCCGTCAGAGCCAACGACACCGCCATCAGCACCATGGTGCGCTGAGCGGTCTTCACGCGAGGCTCGCGCATCATGCCCACGCCATTTGATACCGCTTCGATGCCGGTGTAGGTGCCGCCTCCCATCGAGTATGCGTGGATGAACAGTTTGAGCATCCCAAACGTGCCGAGCATGTTTGCGCTACGGGCGAGGTTCGCTTGCACATCGGTGTGTGTTGCACCGATGTCGCCCACATGCCCGCCTATTGCGACCGCGAGAAGCACGGCATGCGTGACCAAAAAAATGCCAAAAATCGGTACCAGCGCTTTGACGGACTCTTTGGCGCCGCGAATGTTGAGCACCGTGAGCCCGGCGATTCCCGCAACCGCAAGCGGCATTTTCCACATCAATAAATGGGTAGGAAGGAAGCTAAAGATCGCGTCGGCGCCGCTGGCGATCGAGATGGTGATGGTGAGCACATAGTCCACGAGAAGCGCCGCGCCAGAGATGACGCCGACGCGTGGATGCAACAGCCTTGATGCGACCACATAGCCACCACCACCCGAGGGGAATTGCTCAATGATCCTGCTGTAGCCGTAGCTAATGATGAAGACGGTTGCGGCCGTCGAGAGCGCCAGGAAGAAGGCAAGGCCCGTGTGCTCCCCTAGCGCGCGAAAGGCTTCATCGGGGCCGTAGGCAGATGAGGAAAGTCCGTCCGCACCAAGGCCCACCCACGCGAGCAGAGCAACCAGAGAGAGCTTGTGAAAAGCGTGAGGGTCTTTGACGTCTTTGGGCGCTCCGAAGAGCAGATCACGCATGCGTTGTTTCATAAGGTTGCGACGCAGCGTAGTGCCCCGAAATGCGCGTCAGCAACGAACCCATGGTTCCTGTAGGCAATCTTGATAGTTCCTTGATACGCGCGGAGGGTGCCTTGACGCGGGCTAGATTCTCGTTTCGCTATGCGCTGAACATGAGCCACGGAGACAAAGCAATTTGCTTGGGGGTAGCGATCGTTGGTGCGATCGCGATGGGGGTCGATATGTGGTGCGAACGTTCATGGAATGTGGAGGCATGCATCGGCATGCTCATGTTTGGATTTGGAATAAGTGTATTCTGCACAAGACGTGCTGGCATTGCTTGAGTTTGGCGCTGTGCTCTGTCAGAGAGTGAGGCTCTGTCATGCCGAACGCTCACACTGATCGCAGTGCCAAAGGGCCGCCTCCGTGGCATCACCTTGCAGCAGCGGCGTCTGTTGTGTTGGCAGTGACGGGGCTTGGTATGTTTGCGCGCTCCGTGTTTCAGCTGTCGGTTTTGGCTCTTTCAGATTTTGTTGCGCTCTACATGCTTGCGATCGCGGCCACGGCGCTTCGCTATGGTCGTGCATCGGCGGTTCTTGCTTCGGCATTGTCTGTGCTGGCTTACGACTTTGTGTTCGTTCCTCCCTACTGGACGCTCGCTGTCGACGATGTGCAACACGTGCTCACCTTTGCGACCATGTTCGTTGTTGGCCTGCTGATTAGCAGCCTTACGGAGCGTGCGCGCGCCCATGAGCACGAGGCTCGTTCCGCCACGCTGCAGGTCCGCACGGAGCAGATGCGCAGTTCATTGCTGAGTGCGGTCTCCCACGATTTGCGTTCTCCGTTGGCGACGATCACCGGCGCTGCAACCGTGCTGCGGGATCACGCATCGCCGTTGGATGCAACACAACGTAGCGAGCTTTTGGAGGCCATCTGTCAGGAGTCGGAGCGGATGGAACGCTTGGTCGCGAACCTCTTGGATATGAGCCGTCTGGAATCCGGTCACGTGCAGCTATGCGCCGAATGGGTGCCGGTGGACGAACTGATAAGTTCCGCACTTGCGCGCATGGAGTCAAGGTTGGGCGTGCGCGATGTTCGCGTCATGTTGGCCCCAGGGCTGGCGCTCGCGCGGGTCGATCCGGTTTTGATGGAGCAAGTGCTGGTGAATCTGTTGGAGAATGCACTCAAATACTCGCCTGATGGTAGCGCGTTGGAGTGCGCCGCTTACGAAGACGCCGAGCGGCTTGTGGTGATGATCTCGGACCGCGGTGTGGGCCTCGGTTCTGCGGAACCCCAGACCCTGTTCGACAAGTTTGTGCGTGGTGTGCACCCTGGCGTGTCGGGTGCAGGCTTGGGCCTCGCCATTTGCAAAGCCATTGTCGAAGTACACGGTGGAGGCATTCGTGCCGTGTCGCGGCAAGACGGCGGTGCGACGTTTGAATTCTGGATACCGCGGATTCCCGGCGCGCCAACGTGGGCCATGGACGCAGCGCAATGAACACCACGGACCCAGTGATTTTGCTGGTAGAAGACGAGCCGCAGATGCGCAAATTCTTGCGGGCTGCAATGACCTCGCATGGTTACAAGGTGCTCGAGGCTGATTCTGTTCGCATGGCAACGCAGCTTGCAACGTCGCATAGCCCAGACTTGATTCTGATGGACTTGGGGCTGCCGGATGGTGACGGAATTGCACTTACACGCAGCATGCGCGAGTGGACCCAAACCCCGATTGTGGTGTTGTCGGCGCGTGGTCGCGAAGACGACAAAGTGATGGCTCTAGATGCCGGCGCAGACGACTACTTGACGAAACCTTTTGGCATGAACGAGTTGTTGGCGCGAATCCGGGTCGCACTGCGACACGCAGCCCGCGCGGGGACAGAGCCCGCACCTGCGCTCGAATACGGCGGCCTGCGAATCGACACCGAGCGTCGCCAAGTTTGGGTCGAAAGCAAAGAAGTGCATCTTACACCTATCGAGTACAAGCTCTTGGTACTTCTGGCCCGCAACGCCGGACGTGTGCTCACGCATCGGCAAATTCTCAAAGAGGTGTGGGGGCCAAGTTACGCCGAGCAGCCGCACTACGTGCGCGTGCATATGGCTGAGCTACGCAAGAAGGTGGAGAAGAATCCTTCGCGTCCGAAGTTCTTGGTGACGGAGCCGGGGGTTGGCTATCGGTTTAAAGATCTCATGTAGAATTTTGAGGGGCCAGATGGCCCCTCGTGCCTATGCAGTGCGAGGGCTAGCGTAAGCCTCCATGAGAATCAGGTCCGTCGCGCTGCGCTCTGTCTTCATGACCTCCCACTCCGTGCAAGCTGCACGCTTTGACGTTCCCACTGGCGTCGTCACGCTCGACTCCGGGGCGGTCGTTCGTGACGGCTTCGAAGCCAAGCTTTCGGCCGATTGGGAGGCGCGTGGTTTTACCCTGGGCACGGACTCACGATGGGTGCAGACGCCGGTCTCCGGGATTGCGGAGGCCGACCTCGTCCAAGGAGGATTCAAGGGCGACAAGGCGCTTCAGCGCGCAGGAACGGGCGCATTGGTGTTGATCAACTCGACGCTTTTTGGTTCGCTCGCGACCGACCGCATCGAGGCCACATTTGGGTCCAAGGCGCTAGGGGCGCGAGCCCAACTGCATGCATTATGCATTCGGCCTCCGTTTCAGGTGACAGACCTACGGCTGCCTGCTCGAAGTGCCGTGGCCACTCGGACGGGGCGTGCGAGCAGCGATGGTTGGGTCGAATACAGCACAGGTCCCGTCGACGGATTCGGCTTGGTCGCGCTGGTCTTCGAATCGGCGCGAGGCCTTGCTACGTGCGAGTAGGACGCCACGAGGCTTCCAAGGCCCAATGCCCATGCGCAAGCGAAGCTCGCGCATTCCCGGAGCCGCGTATCGAGCGCCGTAGTCGTGAGGTTTTTCGCTATGCTCAGAATGACAATAGAGTGCGTTACCCATGCGCCAGCGAAGCCAGCGCATTCTCGGAGCCGCGCACCGTGCACTCTGCATCCAGATCCGACGCACGAACATGGGTGAGCACTCACGCAAGTGAGCGCTCACC
>JAYWGD010000316.1:0-1987 GCA_043778435.1 Myxococcales bacterium
ACTCTCCCAGCAGCAACTCCTCTGGCAACTCTTCGGGGAGCAACACCTCCTCGGGAATGGGAATCTCCTCGCTTCCAGAGAGTGGCTCGTAATGCTGCACCACGAATGCACTGAGCAACTCCGCGCTGTCTTGGCTTTGGCCCTTGAAGGCAAAATGGCGCACACCACTGACGCGCCCGTCGCGCACATAGACCATTGCAATTTGGGCGCGATCGGCCTCACGCCAGATGCCCACCACGTCACGGTTGCGACCATCATAGAGCGAGACATGTTGCGACTCCGCGACGCTCTGAAGCGCCCGCAATTGGTCTCGATAAAGAGCCGCCAGCTCAAAGTTTTGCGTGGATGCGGCTTGGCGCATTTGATCGTGTACGCGTCCGCTCAGATCTTCGTGTTTTCCTTGAAGAAACAAGGCCACATTGTGCGTTTGGTCCGCATACCAAGTGGCATCCACTTCGTAGACACACGGGGCTGCGCAGCGCTTGATTTGGTACTGCAAACATGGGCGCGTACGGCTTGCGAATTCCGAGTCGGTGCAGGTGCGCAACTGAAAATGTTTGGTCACCACGTGCAGCGTTTTGCGGGCTGCGGACGAATTTGCGTAGGGGCCATAGTAGACGGCACCGTCTTTCGCCGGGCGCCGCACGAGGCGCAGTCGAGGCCAAGTTTCGCCCTTGTCTAACCGCAGTGAGGGATAGGTTTTGTCGTCCCTGAGCCGCACATTGTAGCGCGGCTTATGCTTCTTGATGAGGGTGTTCTCGAGCAGCAAGGCCTCAAGCTCGCTGGGCGTGAGAACCACCTCAATGTCGATAGCGTGCTTGCGCAGCAGAGGCAGCATGGGCCGCGTATCGCTGCTGCCTTCTTGGTAATAGTTTTTGACGCGCGACTTGAGGCTCTTCGCCTTGCCCACGTAGAGCACGACGTCGCCCGAGCCCTTGAAGATGTAGCAACCCGGGCTCGCAGGAAGCCCAGACAGTATCGCCTCGAGGCGATCGGGGCCGATCATGCGCCCGGAAAGTCGGGCTGCAATTCTGGCGCGGCAGCGGCCACCGCGGGCAAGGCCTTCATGGCCGCTTCGGCCGCGAGCACGCGCGGAAAGGGCGCCAAATCAGTCTTAAACCGACGCGCCGCATAAAGCTGCGGGACCAGCAAAATGTCTGCGGCTGTGGGCGATGGCCCGTAGCAAAAATCGCCAGACTCGTGATGCGCATCAAAGCGCGAAAGTAACGTCTCGAACGCCGCCAAGCCCGATGAGATGACCTTCTGCGTATAGGCCTCCTTCTCCTCGGGCGTGCCGGCCATGGCTTGCACAACGCGCAAGTTGTGCAGCGGCTGCGTGCCCGCGTTGATGGTCTCCACCAGAGCGCGAATGCGCGCGCGATCTCCCGCTGTGCCGGGGTAGAATTTTGGCTCGGGCTGCAGCTCGTCGAGCATCTCGAGAATGGCCACCGATTCGGTGTACAGCGCACCATCCATCTGCAACGCAGGCACCAGCCCCATCGGATTCACTGCCAGATACTCGGCGGATCGCTGTTCACCAGCCAGAAGATTGACGGCCGTATAGGTGTAAGCCACACCCTTAAGTCCCAATGCAATCCGCACGCGATACACGCCCGAGGATCGCCAATAGCCATGCAGGTGAACGCTGTTCATGTGCGCATCCCTATCACAGCGCAACGGAAGCGAGCACGCCCTACTCGGTAAGCTCCTCCATCGCCGTGCGGATCGCCGCAAACACGTGCTCAGGCACATCGAAGTCGGCCAGACGCCCGGGGCCGCGCACCGCGTTGAGCAAAAATAAGGCGCCACTTGCACCGTCGGTGCCCAACGGCCGCTCGCGCACATCAAACGCACGACGAAGAGCGATTTCGCTCACTGAGCGTACGCGCGGCGCCGATGCGGGTGGCGCCCAAACGCACGCGCCATCCCATGCAAACACGCTTGCGCGTGCCGACTCATACACTTCTCGGAATCCGCCTCCAACGCA
>JAYWGD010000317.1:0-5490 GCA_043778435.1 Myxococcales bacterium
CAAGCGAGGGCCCAAGTCCCTCAGAAAGGGTCCGGTGATGCCTCCAAAACCACCACCCGATGCCTCCGACGCAAACGCGATGTCGAGCACCACCACCCGCCCGGGAAGATCTTTGGCTTTGGGGAGTTTGCGGGGCGTGGCGAAGCACAAATAGGGCGAAGACATGGGACCTTGTCTTAGCATTGATTGTTCTGCTTCACCGCGAAGGCGCCGAGATTGCATGCGCTCTGTCAGAAACTCAGATTGTCAAATGCAGACGATCGGCAAGAAGGCGCGTTGACGCAGGCACGAGCGGAGTCGTATCGTTGGGGGCATGTCTGCGACGCGCGTGTTTATTTTTGAGTCGGATACCAGCTACGCCCAAGAATTGGAGCGTGCCTTTCTAGAACGTGGCGTTGTTCCGCAAGTGTTTGAAGACGCTCAAGTGGGCATCGCCGCGATGGCGCAAGGCGCCCCGGAACTTTGCATTATCTCGGCGGAATTGACCAAAATGAGTGGATTTTCGGTGTGCAATCGGATCAAGAAGGATGAGCTCACCGCACGGACCTCGGTGGTCATGATCTCAAGCGACGCAGGGGACGAGACCTTCGAGCAGCATCGCCGGTTGCGCACCCGTGCAGAGGCCTATGTGCACAAGCCCATGTCGGCCGACGAGCTTGCGACGCGTTCTTTGGCGCTGCTTGAAATCGAATTGGATGCCGATGCCTTTCATGCCGATGACGTTACCGACGTGGTGCCCAAAGGGTCGCGCCCAAGTGCACGTCCTTTTGCCATCGATTTTTCCACTGATGCGAGCGAGCCCGTCATGACTCCTTCGGCACCACCGTCGAGGCTTTCGTTGCCATCTGTCCCTCGCCCTCTAGACCCTGGGCCAGCGGCGCTTCGCGAAGCCAACTTTGCATCTCTTCAGCGCCTCAATGCCGAGCTCGCAGAACGACTTCGGAAGCTTGAGCTAGAGCGCGACAAGTTGGTTCAGAGCAGCGACGAATCGCGCACGCGAGGCCCCTCGCCGTCGCAACGTCCGGCTCCGATCTCTGCCTCAAGCAACACACGCGACATCCTTGATGCACGCGAAGCACTGCACAAGAAAGACGTAGAGCTGCTGAATGTGCGCGAGCAACTTGCAGCAAAAGACCGCGAAGTACTCAACCTCGGAGAGCAACTTATTGCCGGTGACCGAGCAAAATTGCTCACCGATGAAAGCGTTGCTGCTGCAGAAGAACGTACCGAGCATCTGCTCCGAGAGTTGGAGACGGCCAAGCGTAACCACGAAATGGAGTGCCTACACTTGCAGGGCGAGCGGGACGCTGCGGCGCTGAGCACACAAGACTTGGAGCAACGCGTTCACGCACTGTCCCTCGAGCACGAGGAACAAGTCTCACAAATGATTGCAGAGCTCACGCAACTGCGTGCAGAGCACAACAATATCAAAGAACACGCACAAGCGCTTCTCGCGGCCTTTGGCGGCACGGAGCATGCGGTGCAGCGCCTGGCTCAGGCCTTGATCACCGAAGCGCAAGGGTGACCGGCGTTCTTGTTCGGCAGGCTTCGCCTAGCGATGCCGCATGGCTGAAGCCTTTCGCAGACTTTCCCTTCGAGGACATGCTTGACGACATGGCACTGACGCCCGGGGTGCATCTCGTGGCAGAGCTTGAAGGTCACTGCGTTGGTGCACTGACGGCCAGCGACAATGGTGACTGCTTGGAGCTCCTGCATGTGCATGTGCATGAACGTGCGCGGCGCTGCGGCGCGGGCAGAGCCCTTGTGTGGGCGCTGCTCGAGCAGGCCAGACTCCGAGGTCGCGCTCGCGTTCTTTTGGAAGTCAGAGTCGACAACGCGCCGGCGCAAGCGATGTATGCCTCCGTGGGATTTGAGCCATTTCACACGCGAAAAGCTTATTACTCCGACGGGACCGACGCATTGGAGATGGCGCTCGCAGTTTCGCCTGTGATAAGCGGCCGCATGACGTCTGCCATCACACTCGAACTGATTCAGAAGCTCCCCAAGACCGACCTGCACGTCCACCTCGACGGCTCTCTACGGCTCACCACCATTCTAGACCTTGCCGAGAAGCAAGGGGTGACGCTGCCATCGCACGACGAAGCTGGCCTGCGTGCTGCGATGCACCTGGGCGAAAATTGCGGCACGCTGGTGGAATACTTGAAGGGCTTCGATGTGACGCTTTCGGTGATGCAAACGGCCGACTCGCTGACGCGCATCGCGTTTGAGCTCGCTGAAGACGCGGCAAAAGAAAATGTACGATACATGGAAGTTCGCTACTCGCCCATGTTGCACACGCGCCAAGGCCTCAAGCTCACGGTCATCATCGAGGCCGTGCTCGAAGGCCTGCGGGCTGCGCAAGACAAGCACGGTATTGAGTCGGCACTGATCTTGTGCGGCATTCGCAATGTATCGCCCGAGAGCTCGCTTGAGATGGCCGAGCTTGCGGTGGCTTACAAGGGCCGCGGCGTGGTCGGCTTCGACTTGGCGGGCGCAGAGTATGATCACCCAGCCAAGCACCACCGCGCGGCCTTCCAGTTGGTGCGCGACAACAACATCAACGTAACCATTCACGCGGGCGAAGCCTATGGTCCAGAATCTATCGCGCAAGCCATCCACGTGTGCGGCGCGCACCGAATTGGTCACGGTTGTCGCTTGCGAGAGAACGGTGATTTGCTGCACTACGTAAACGATCACCGCATCACCCTCGAATGCTGCCCATCATCCAATGTGCAAACGGGCGCCATCGGTGCCATGTCCAGCCACCCGCTCAAGCTCTACAAAAACTTGGGGCTACGCATTACCGTCAACACCGACAACCGGCTCATCACCAACACCACCGTGTCGAAGGAACTGCTGCTTTGTCACACCGAGTTGGGCTTCAATCTGGACGACATCAAGTCGGTGATCTTGAACGGCTTCAAGGCAGCGTTCTTGCCCTTCCACGTGAAGCAGCAGTACTTGCGTCATGTGAGCGAAGAGCTCAAAGCCTACTCCTGATTCGGAGGCTGCTCATCACCGTTAGGATCGAATCCCGAGCGTGAGGATGGGCGACCCGATGCGCCTCGCAATGCGCTTCCAGCAGCGATCGCAACGACCATCACACCCAAGGCGACCAGGGCGCTTTGGGTGTCTTTTCTAGACCATGCACGCCGAGTACCGGGGATTGCCCAGATGCGTGTTCCCGTGAGGCGCTGCCCATCAGAGAGCGCACGAGCGGCACCCACCTCATCACCCATTCGCTGACGTAAATGTGCAAGATGCAGGTATCCATTTGGATCGGATGTCGACGCCTTCACATAGCGCTCAGCCGCGTCCACGGCCTCGGGCCATTGTTGCGTTTGTTCCAAGCACTCGGCTGCCAATTGGTACGGTCTACCGAAGCCCGTCCGGGCATCGACTTGGTTGACGGCAACAAGAACAGGAATGGCCTCGGCAAAGCGCTCCAGCAAGACCAAAGCCTCGGCGCGCGCCAGCAACAGCTCGGGGTTCTTGGGCTCACGCAGCAATCCTTCGTCGGCATAGCGAAGGGCGACAGCCCCTTGCTTTCTTTCCACGGCCAGCAGAGCCAAATCGCGACGTACCAGAAGATTGGCTGGGTTGAGCTCCGCTTGGCGCTCGAGCAGCAAGCGACGACGACGTTGCAGAAGCCATCGGCGCGGATCGGGAAGCTTGTCTCGCAGCAGAAACAGCAGCACGACAACACCCGCAAGCCACGGACGCGAAAGAGCAAAGCTCGCGAACATGGCAATCAGATAATAGCTGTAGATTCCCTGCATTGTCGCTGCTCTAGGAATTCAAACTTCAAACTTCACAGACAAGAACCCTGTTCTGTCTCGAACGAGACAAGGATTGGAAACGACTACTTCGTGGTCGACGCTGATTCACTCGTCCCCAACTCGTCAGTCGACGTCGCAACGTGTTCCCAAGGTTCTGGACGAGGGTCCAGAGACGCTTCGTCACCGCCCGTACGCCAAGGTTCTGGACGAGGGTCCAGAGACGCTTCGCCAACGCTCCTACGCCAGGGTTCTGGACGAGGATCTAGAGACGCTTCGTCACCGCCTGTACGCCAAGGTTCTGGACGAGGGTCCAGAGACGCTTCTCGGCCAGTGCCACGTATGAGTTGAGACGATCCATGCGCCTTGGTGACGCGGGCCAAAGACTCAGTGCCCTGCTGGGGCGCAGCCGTAGAGGGCTCCGTGGTCACCACACAAGAGGCAACCAGGAATCCAAAAAAGAATGCAAAAAAGGTAGTCTGTTTCATGCGTCCTCGGAAATTAACCTGATGCCCAATTCTTTAATCAATTGCGAAAGACGCGGTCGCTTCATGCCCAACAGCGCTGCTGCTTTGGTGATATTGCCATCGCTGTCGGCCATGGCGTAACGGATGCATTCTACTTCTATCTGATCCTTTGCCTCGGAAAGAGTGCTCTCTCCTGCACGCAAACGCTCATACACTCTACGGCTAGCATCGAGCTCCTCAACGCGCAAGTCCTGCGCGTTTGGGGTTGAAATCGCCGCCTGCGGGGATGAGTTCGAAGCAACCGGGATGAGCGATGCGCCAGGAGATACCCGTGCGCGTAGACCCGGCACGTGCTCGAGCAAGTCGGACACCGAGAGCGTGGGGTTGTCACTAAACAGTGTGACCGTCTGCAGGACGTTTTCGAGTTCGCGCACATTGCCAGGCCAGGGTTGAGCATCAAGCAGTTGTTGGGCATCCTTGTTCAACCGTTGCGGCGGCATCCCTCGGGACTCGCCAATGCGAGCAAGGATGCTTGATGCAATCAGGCGGATATCGGATACGCGCTCCCGCAGGGGTGGCACCATCAGCGAGACGCCGCACAAACGGAAGTAAAGATCGTGTCGAAACAAGCCTCGCTCGACGAGCTGCGCCAAGTCTTTGTGGCTCGCACAAACGATGCGTACATCAACCCGCACGCTTGCAGTACCGCCCACGCGCTCAAACGTTTTTTCTTGGAGTACACGCAGCAGGGCCACCTGCGTGGCTTGGGAGATGTCACCAATTTCGTCCAAAAATAGGGTGCCGCCATGTGCCGCCTCAAACTTGCCGCGTTTGCGTGCCTGAGCCCCGGTGAATGCGCCTTTTTCGTGACCAAAAAGTTCGGAGAGCAACAGGCTTTCCACCAAAGCACCGCAGTTGATAGAGACCATGGGCCATCCAGCGCGTGGCCCCCATGCATGCAGCGCCGACGCGACGAGCTCCTTGCCGGTTCCGCTCTCTCCGTGAATCAAAACGGGCAAGTCACTACGCGCTGCCTTGCGTACGGTGTTGAGAAGCAGTTGCACACTGGGGTGCTCGCCGACAAACTTCACCATCGTCCCGGAGCTCGAAGGCTCGGCAAGCAGCTCGGAAGCCCGCGAGCGCGTGTCCCCCGCCTCCCAGCTTGCGGACAAGCGCGCAAGCGCGCGTAGTCTCGTACCGGCCATGTAGGCGGTACGTAGCGTTGGCGGCAAGCCTCGGCCAATCTC
>JAYWGD010000318.1:0-5489 GCA_043778435.1 Myxococcales bacterium
TGAGGCCATGAGTTTCCGTGACGATGTGCGCACCATGGAGGACCTACGACCGGAGATGGCGCTCGAGGGCGTGGTGACCAATGTCACCGCGTTCGGAGCGTTCGTGGACATCGGCGTGCATCAGGATGGTTTGGTACATATCTCCCAATTGTCCGACAGCTTTGTCTCCGACCCGCACAAGGTGGTGCGCGTGGGGGATCGCATCAAGGTGCGTGTGGTCGAAATCGACTTGCAGCGAAAGCGCATCGCACTCACGGCCAAATCGGGCGTGATTGCCGCCGCATTTGTTCCCGGAGGAGGCTCAAGCCGCACATCGGATGCCTCTGGCAATCGACCGGGCCAGGGCGAGGCCCGTCCCGGGGCGCAACGTTCTCCCGCGCCCGCGCAATCGGCCGGGCCGGCCTTTGCCAACAATCCCTTCGCTGCAGCGCTAGCAAAAAAGCGTTAGAGCGGCGTTGCCATTTGAGGTCGCGCAGGCCGCGGCATTCTATTCGACCATCGTAGTCTCCTACGGTACGCTGGGGCTTGTGAGGTTTAGGCTTTTTCACCGCGGTGATGCTTTGCTTGCGCTGGTGCTCTGTGCCAAATCGGCCACCGCCAGCGCAGACGCCAGTGCGGCTGCAGACGCCCTATTCCGACAGGGGCGTTTGGCGTCGGAGCGCGGAGATGCGGCGGCGGCTTGTGTGTACTTTGCAGATAGCTACAAGCTGGAGCCCACGGTGGGAACGTTGCTCAATCTCGCGTCCTGCTCCAAAGTTTTAGGCCGAACGGCAACTGCGCTCAGCGCTTACAAAGAGGCTTTGGATCGCATGGGCGCCGGGGATGATCGTCGGGGAAATGCCGGCTCGGAGCGCTTGCGTCTCGAGTCCCTGGCGCCTCGGGTCACGCTCACGCTAGCCGAGCCCGCATGCCATGAGCTTTCCGTGACACTCGATGCCAAACCCTTGCCCGTGTCTGCTTTGGGCGTCTCTTTTGTGGTGGACCCAGGGGCGCACGAAGTGCAGCTGCGATGCGCAGGTTTCGAGACCAGCATGTCAATGTATACTGCACGAGATGGCGAGGCCTCTTCACTTGCACTGCGGCGCGGAAAGGCGCTTGCGTTCTCCACAAAGTCTGTGGTTCCTGCCGTTCCGCCAGCGTTGAGATCATCTCATACTTGGTCCTGGGTGGCGCTTGGTACTGGTGGCACCTTGGTGGCTGCGGGGGCTGTTTCGGGAATTCTGTTGCTGCAAGATGCATCCACTGTGAAGAGCGATTGCGATGCGAGTTCGCGCCTGTGCTTCTCTCAAGCGGGAGAAGATGCCAAGACCAGAGGGCGTACGTTGGAGTGGACGACGCCTATTTCCCTGGGCGCTGGAGCCGTCTTGAGCAGCATAGGAGCATATGGTCTTCTGTTTGGCGGGACCTCCGGCTCGGCGCGTTCTCAGAGCTTGATCGTCGCGCCTCAATCGATACAGATCCATGCCGTCTTCTGATGTCTGAAGCGATGTTTCTGAGGCAACACAAGTCCTTGGCCTCTGCACCCAAAAGCCGTTAGCGTTCGTGGTCGATGAGCGAGCAGACCTCTAACGACGAGCTCGAGCGTCTCTGCACAGCAGCGGCGCTGACGTATCCCGGTGTATCACTCCCCGCCGAGATCTTTCGAGCGCGTGTGGATGCGGCCGCCTTGCTATCGTCGTTGCCTGCGCCGCAACTGGCGCTGCGTGATTTGTATCTTGTCTCGGCGGTACTCGAGCGTGATGCCGTTGCCAGCAGACATCTCATGAGCTTGCTTGCGCGCGTGGCCGCCGTTGTGTGCAGGCGCGCGGGTGATCTCAATGCCGACGAACTAGGCCAAGACCTGGCCGCTCTGGTCTTGGGGCGCAACGAATCGGGGGCGATTCGCCTGTCTCAATACTCGGGACGTAGCTCGTTGTATTCGTGGCTGCGTACCTGTGCCATTCGCGTGCTGCCGGCCGCGTCTCTGCTCGAGCAGAACGAGGTGTTGGACGAGGTCGCCCTCGAAAAATTCGTGGAGGATTCGCTAGGACCTGCCTCTTCCAACGAACGTGCCGGAGTAATTGCCGTGGCCAAGCGCAGCCTCGACCGTGCACTTTCGGAGATGTCGGAACGAAGCCGTTTGGTGCTCCGCCAGAAGCTCGCGTTGGGATGGTCCGTCGATGAAATTGGCTCGGCTCATGGGGTTCATCGCGCAACGGCCGCCCGATGGGTCGAGGGGGCGAAGGACGAGCTTCGCGCGGAACTCACCGACCTTCTTCGCCACGAGTTTGGCGATTCTTCAAGCTACGACTCGGTGTGCGCGCAGATCTCGGATTCGCTGTTTTCGACCTTGGGCCGCCATCTGCGTGCCGAAGTGTAGCGGCCAGGATCCCGTGCTACGCTTGGGGTGCTCGTGAGGTTGCCCCCTTCCAACTCATCTCCAAAATCATTGCCCGCGCATCCTTGGAAGCCCGGTGCTGTAGTCCTTGGCAAATACACCATTGTGGAGCGTGTGGGGCGCGGTGGGATGGCCACGGTCTACGCGGCGCGACATCGAAACGGCAAGCGAGTGGCCATCAAGGCCTTGCATCCCGTGCATCATGCAAGCGATGCGGCCGTTGCACGTTTCTTTCGCGAAGGCGTGATTGCCAACCTGGTCGAACATCCCGGAGCACTCGAGGTTTACGATGAGGGCCGCACCGATGAGGGCGCGTGCGTGCTGGTATGCGAATACCTCGAAGGATGTACACTGCATGAGCTTCAGCAGTCTTCGGGCGAGCCTCTGTCGCTTGCCGAGGTCATCGATGTTCTGTTTCAGGTTCTGGATGTGCTGGTGGTTGCCCATGCGGCCGGCGTGATTCATCGAGACATCAAGCCTGCGAATCTGTTCCTGACTACAGCGTCCCGTATCAAGCTTTTGGACTTCGGCGTCGCGCGCTCGTCCGTGCGCGATGATGAGGCCGCTACCGTGGATGGCGAGCTGCTGGGCACGCCCGCTTTTATGTCGCCCGAGCAAGCCGGTGGCATTGTGGCCGAGCTCGATGCGACCAGCGATCTGTGGTCTCTGAGCGCAACGGCGATGGCATTGTTGTCGGGCAAAGTGCCTCGCGAGGGGCGCTCCGTCAGCGAGGTGTTGATGGCGGCCATCTCGCTACCACTGGCGCCCGCGCGTCAGATCTGTCCGTCGTTGCCGGAGGCCGTTGCGGCCGTTCTCGACCGCGCAGTGGCGCGCGATAGGTCCGAGCGTTTTCCTACTGCGATGGCCTTTCGAGATGCGTTGAGCAATGCGGCCCCATCCGGAGATGCGCGCGCGCTTTCGGGCGAGGAGGCGTATCAACGTGCATTGGAAGCGAGGCGCGCGCGTCCCGGCATGTCTTCAAAGCGGTTGAAGATGGCGGCCGCTGCGCTTCCGCTGATCATCGCGCTGGCGATAGGGATGTCGGTTTCTGTAGGTGCAAGTCGCTCAGGCGTCGCACCGCTCGTGCCAACCACTGCGGATGCGTCGTCGATTGCACCGGTACGCGCCAGCGAGATCTTTGCCGACGATGCTGGGGTGCGTGCTGACGCTAGCGCGCCCATTGATGGGCGCATGTTGATGAAGAGTCGGCCTCGTGTTTCGGGTACGTCGACAAATGACGCCGCGGCGCCGCGGGTGACGCCGAGCAATGAGCTGGACAGACGATATTAGAGATCTCTAGGGCATCAAAAAAGTGTCCATCCCGCGTTCCTTAGGTGCCGCGTGACTCAAAAAAATGCATGCTCAGAACCGCTTGGTTTGCGCCCGTCTGGGGGATCTGCACTCAGTTTCCATGCATGGAATCAGCGCTTTAACGCGTCGCGTTACAAACCGTAGCACCCAATAATTTGTATTTACCGCCCAGCCTGCCCACTATAGGTAGTGGTCATCATTACTTGACGGCCACCTGGAGCACTGCCAAACTGTGTGAATGTTCAGTGCGTGGTGGTCCACGCTGTTGCTCACCAAGGGAGCGAGGTGGGGACAAGTTGTGGAGCAACTGGGGACAACCCGCCGGGCGCGACGATTTCGAATTCTGAAAGAGGGACAAAAGACCAAATGACCATGCAAACGGACACCAACGCGCAAGCCGAAACGATCAGCGCCAACACGACCACACACGGCTTGCCCGACAGCAGCTCGGCCTTTCCGGCGGCTGCTCATTCGGAGTCGGTTCCTCCGATGATGATGGCTGTGACCAAGCGTGATGGCACGCGCGAGACCGTGGACCTGAACAAGATCGTTCGCGCCATCGGTCGCTGCTGCACGGGTATGCCAGGGGTAGACGCCATGCGTGTGGCCACGAAGACCATCAGCGGTCTTTACGACGGCGCCACCACGCGTGAGCTCGACCAGCTCTCCATTCAGACGGCCGCTTCGCTTGTCGTCGAGGAGCCCGATTACGCGCGCCTCGCAGGCCGATTGCTTGCAACCTACATTGAAAAAGAAGTCTCGGGTCAGGAGATCCATTCGTTCTCGCAGTCCATCGCCATGGGGCATCGTTTGGGCTTGGTCAACGATCGCCTTGCTGCATTTGTGAGCCGCAACAACCGCAAACTCAACGACGCCATCGACAATTCGCGTCATCGCTTGTTCGAGTATTTTGGTCTGCGCACCGTCTACGATCGGTACCTGCTTAAGCACCCCACGGAGCGCACCGTCATCGAGACGCCGCAGCAGTTTTTCATGCGTGTCGCTTGTGCGCTCAGCGAGAACGTGACCGAGGCCCTAGACTTGTACAAGCTCTACTCCTGCTTGGAATTCATCCCCAGCTCGCCCACACTCTTCAACGCTGGCACCCGTCACGAGCAGCTCTCCAGCTGCTTCCTCTTGGACTCGCCCGAAGACGACTTGGCGAGCATCTATGAGAAGTACACCGATGTCGCCAAGCTCTCGAAATTCTCGGGTGGCATTGGCCTCGCGTACCACCGCGTGCGCGCCCGCGGTTCGCTTATCACAAGCACCAACGGATACTCCAACGGCATCATTCCATGGCTTAAAACACTGGATGCCAGCGTTGCAGCGGTGAACCAAGGTGGCAAACGCAAGGGCGCATGTTGCGTGTACCTCGAGACGTGGCACGCCGACATCGAGGAGTTTCTCGAGCTGCGCGAAAACACAGGCGACGACGCGCGCCGCACACACAATCTGAACTTGGCCAACTGGGTGCCCGACTTGTTCATGAAGCGCGTTGAGACCGACGGCATGTGGTCGCTCTTTGACCCAAAGACCACGCCAGACTTGGTCGACTTGTACGGAGCCGATTTTGAGACGGCGTATGAGGCCTATGAGATCGCTGGCAAGTTCAAACGCCAGATCAAGGCGCGTGATCTGTACTCGCGCATGATGCGCTCGCTGGCCCAAACCGGCAACGGATGGATGACGTTCAAAGATCGCTCCAACCTCGCGTGCAACCAAAAAAAAACCATTGCGAAAGGCTTGTCCTTGCGCTTGGCAAAGTAGAAATTCTTGATCCCTAGTGTGCACAGCTAAT
>JAYWGD010000319.1:0-1970 GCA_043778435.1 Myxococcales bacterium
ATGAGAAGAAGCGCATCATCGAGCTCGGCGACCGCACGCAGTCGCGCGAGTTTTTCAACACCAACATGGCGCGCAAGTTTATGCAGACATTCCTCATCGCGAATGGCTGCAAGACGCTGCTGCACGAGAACAAGACGGTCAGCATCCGTCAGATGTTCTACATGACCAAGCACACCATTCGCGGCACCAAGGAGAACACCTTCGAGGATCAGGCCGAGAGCGATCCAATCATCGAAGACCTCGAGGTGGCCATCGATGCTTTGCGTGAAGAATTGCACCTCTTTGCCAACCGTCGTGGACTTATAGTCGGACGTTTGGTGGTCGAAGACGCAGGCGACACCATCGATCTTTCCAAGATGGGACGCGGCGGTTGGGGCATCCCCAGCATCTGCGAAGAGGTGGATCTTAAGTTTAAGAGCACCGACGCCAAGTTCATCCTGCTCGTCGAGAAACAAGCTGTGTTCCATCGCCTGAACGAGGACAAGTTCTGGGAGAAGAACAAGTGCATCCTTATGACCAGCGAAGGCCAAGCCGCACGAGGCAGCCGTCGCTTGCTGCAGCGCATGTCAAAAGAGCTCAAGCTGCCAATCTATGCGCTCGTCGACAACGACCCGTGGGGGCTTTACATCTACTCGGTGCTCAAGCAGGGCAGCATTAGCTTGGCTTATGAGTCCATGCGTATGGCGGTCCCGGGTGTGCGGTTTTTGGGCCTCTCCTCGTTCGACTACATGAAGTTTACGTTGCCACCGGCGGTGGAGATCGCGCTCAACAAAGAGGACATCGCGCGCGCCAACCAAATGAAGAAATATCAGTGGTTTGCCGACAAAAAATGGCAAAAAGAGATCGATGCGATGCTGCACAACGGCTTCAAAATGGAGGTCGACGGCCTGCTTACCAAGAGCATCTCGTTTATCACTGACGAGTACATTCCCAAGAAGCTGCGAGACAACGACTACCACGTTTAAACGTGTATTCTGCAAGGAGCCTGATTCATGTTTGCAAAAATTTTGATCGCCAACCGCGGAGAGATTGCACGTCGCGTGATTCGTACCTGCAAGCGCATGGGCATCAAGACGGTGGCGGTCTATTCCGACGCCGATGCCGAATCGCCGCATGTCAAAGAGGCCGATGAAGCCGTGCGTTTGGGCGGCCCAATGGCCAAAGAATCGTACCTCAATGTGGAGGCCATCGTAGAAGCTGCCAAAGCCACCGGCGCGCAAGCAGTGCATCCAGGATATGGTTTTGTGAGTGAAAATGCTGGTTTTGCGCGCGCGCTCGCAAGCGCAGGCATTGTCTTTGTTGGGCCTATGCCCGACACACTGGATGCGTTTGGCGACAAGATGAAGGCGCGCAGTGTGGCGCTCGCTGCGGGCACCTCGCCCGTGCCCGGCACTGATGAGCCCATTGCTGTGGGCACCGATGAGGGCATCGCGTTTGCCACGGCAGCGGCGGCACGCGTGGGTTACCCGATCGTGGTCAAAGCGGTGGGCGGAGGTGGAGGCATCGGGATGCAAGTCGTGCGCGACGAGGCGGGTATCGCCAAGGCGCTGCAAGCGTGCAGCGATCGCGGCCGCGCGAGCTTCAGCGACGCCCGCGTGTACTTGGAGCACTATGTGAGCCGCCCGCGGCACATCGAGGTGCAAGTGTTTTGCGACACGCATGGCCAGGCGTTTGCGTTGGGCGAACGTGAGTGTAGTCTGCAACGACGTCATCAAAAAATCGTGGAAGAATCACCTTCTCCTGCGGCATTTTTCCAAGGTGCCGAGGGCGCAGCTCGTCGCGCAGCTCTGTACGAAGCGGCGCTTCGCGTCGTGAAGCACGTGGGCTATGTGGGCGCCGGCACTTGTGAGTTTATCGCCAATGCCAACGGCGACTTGTTTTTTTTGGAAGTGAACGCGCGGTTGCAGGTCGAGCATCCGGTGACTGAGATGGTCTATGGATTGGACTTGGTGGAGTGGCAGCTGCGTGTC
>JAYWGD010000320.1:0-1969 GCA_043778435.1 Myxococcales bacterium
ATAGGTGCAACCCGCTTGGCGCTTGGGGTGCGCCCGCGTACGCCACACGCCGCACGTAGCCGCAGCAGCAAGCGTCATGAGGCCCCAATACGCGCTCTGGCCCCATGCACCAAAGTCATGCCCATCTGCGCCCTGAGGGGTAGCCAGAAGAATGACACACTGAATCAGCGTGCACGCGAGCACCATAGGCTCGGCCCACCGATGCTTGGTCCCCTGCTCAAAACGCTTCCAGCCGAACAGCGACGCGAGCGCACCTATCCAACTGAGCACGACACAAGCGACGGCGATGGCGCCGTAGTGACCGTCGGTGCGCTCTAGTACGTACCCCAAACCGCCTATGGCCAACGTCAAGACGAACGGAATACAGGCCCCATACGTACGGGTCGTTGATTCTCTTTCTGTGTGAAAAAACACCGTATCGGAAGTCGTCTTAAGCGCGCGCAGCGCCTGCGCGCCGCCGCCCTACGACCACGGCTTGCACGAACAAATCGCGTAGACCAAAGTCGTAACGATCCAAGTCAAAGCCTGCGCGATCGAGGTAAGCCTCTGCATCCTTTTTAGACGCGATCCTCGTCGGCTCCGCGGGATGCAAGCGCACATTTTTCTTGAACACATCGTTCAGCACATAGTGCGCCGCATCAAGCACCGCGGCACTCGTCGCGCGGCGGTGCGGCCAGAAGAGCACCACCTTGCCGTTGGGCTTGGTCACGCGCGCGAGCTCCGAGAACAACTTCTCTAACTGCGCGCCTTCAAAGTGCTCCACCACGCCCAGGTTGTAAGCGCCATCGAAGCTCGCATCGGGGAACGGCAGGTCCAAGATGTCGGCGCGCATCGTGGTGGCCGTGGGGTTCTCGCGGGCATACATGTGCAGTGCAGGCACTGAGATGTCGACCGCGGTGACTTGTGCGTGCTCTTGCACATCGGTGTCCACCTGACCGGAGCCGCAACCCGCGTGCAACAGCTTGGCGCCAGGCGCAAACTCACGACGCAGCACCCGCGTCAGAATGCTCTTGATAAACGCATTGCGATACACGGTGGCCACAAGGTCGTAGGCGAGCAAAGACTTCTTGTCTTTGCCTTCCCAATACGAGTCCCACCCTTGCGGATCGCTCAGCGCGCCGGCCCCCATGTCTACATGTTTGGACACCCGGAACTGCGCGGGGTTTACGGCGCGCGCCGTCATCAAGCGACCCAACTCACGCACACTGCGCCCCACCTCGACCATGCTCATTTTGGAGTGACCATAAGTGCGGGCAGACAAAACAATAGGGATTTCGCTAATTCGGAGGCCGTTCTCTTGCATCACGAACATGCTGCGAAAGAAAAACGCGTAGCCAGGCTCGTTCACCAACGCGAACATTCCTTTCGGAATGCTGCGCAAGTTGTACGCGCGAAAAGCGCCCGTCGCATCGGCCGTCACGCCCAACACGTTGCGCGTCACGCTGTGCCCCAAATGGGTGAGGCCCTTGCGCATCAAGCTCCAACCAGGAAGCGAGCCCTCGGCCAAAAAGCGCGAGCCCACCACCACGTCCGAGGGTCCGCAAAGTTCGAGCAAGCGCGGGATGTCTTCGGGCGAATGCGTGAAATCGCAATCCATAGTGACCAAGCGATCGTAGCCCTCAGCGTACGCCAGCGCGATGCCCTCTTGGTGCGCCGAGCCGATGCCGTTCTTGCCCGAGCGGTGCACGATGCGCACGCGCCTCCCGGCCTTGCCGGCCTTGCCAGCTTTGGCTGCGAGCTCATCAAGCAGTGCGCCGGTGCCATCGGGAGATGCATCGTCCATGAACAGGATGTCGGCATCGAGCTGCAATGCGAGCAACTGTTCGAGCATCGCGCCCACGTTCTCGCGCTCGTTGTAGGTAGGAATAAAAATCAGCTGCTTCATGACATGTTCTCCCGAACCAAACGACGACACAGGTTGTCGAACGACACCTGAGGAACCCACCCCGTGTCGTAGCCTAACCTTGAG
>JAYWGD010000321.1:0-5449 GCA_043778435.1 Myxococcales bacterium
CGACCAATGCATCGAGCACCACCTCGCGCACGCCCGAGTGTCCCAAAGCCAAGACTTGAGCGCGCAGCAAAATCATCGCGCGCACGGCAGGAATTCCGAGTAGCGGGCCCACACCGGCCGCGTGGCTCCGAATCAAGTTTCGCTGAAGCGCGCGCATCTGATCGGCGGGAATACGTGTCTCGGCAAGTGCACCAAACCCGGTGTTCACGCCGTACACCGGCTTGCCGCTGTCGCCTCGCGCCACGATGACCTCAATCGCATCACGAGAGGCGCGCACTTTCGCTCGAACCTCCTCTGGCACGCGCACTACGCGGTAGCGCACGGCCACGTCTTCAATGTCCTGCAAGCGAAGGTCGAGACCAACTGAAACAGAGGTTTTCACGTGGCGCATCGTATCGAAGGAGAAGCCACGAAAGCCACTGCTTCGTGTATGTTCTTGCCCCATGCGTCGTGCTCCTTTCTATGGTTGTGTTTCGTGGTTGCTCTTGTGGGCTTGCTCCTCCGACAGCATTCCGGACATCTCGTCGCTCGTCGCAACTCCTGGCGAAGGTCCAGTGGTGATGTTCGACATGTCGGCGCCAGAATTGCCCGAGATTCCACTGCCCAACGATGTCGCGACTTTCGCAGATCCCAGCAGCCGCACAGGCCGCCGTGTGAACGTGAGCACACTGGCCGCGACCCAAATGGAAACGGCCGAGAGGATGGGCATGACGGGGCTTGAGGGATGGGGCACCACGGCACCTATCACCGTGCGATTTCAAAGCCGTTCTCGTTCCGAGCCAGCTCTCGATCTGTTCGACTTCTATGCCCGAATGACCAATGGCGAGATCGACTTCTCGGACGACGCCGTGTACCTCATCGACCTCGAAACGGGCGACCCGGTGCCTCTGGATTTGGGCACCCGCGGCATGAACTTCACGGTTGCCCGACGCGACGCCTACGGCCCGAACGACCCACATGCAATAGAGTCGAACCTCCTTTTCGACACGCACGAAGAAGGTGTAGGTCTCACGCAATCGGACTACCGCCCGGCCATCGATAGCGATCAGGATGGCGTGCTGGACCACCCCAATGTCTTCGGAACGCCAGACCCCAAAGGCCTCGGGATTGGCGATTTGCTCGCATGGTACGAACGCGAGACCGACACCTTGGTCTTGCGACCCGTGGTGCCGATGCGACCTCGAACCAAGTACGCGGTGGTCGTCACCAACCGTGTACATGCACCAGCGCACCCCGAACAAATGGTGCGCTCCCCATTTGCATGGAAACTGCACCCTTCTCAAAAAGACGATGCCGACGCCATTGCCCGTGCCCTCACCCGCAGTGCGCGGCGCGAGGTCTATGGGGATCTTGCTCAGCAAGGCCTTTCGGGTGTGGCCTTCGCGTGGACGTTCACGACACAACCTATCGCCGATGACGTGCTCGCGCTGCGCGATGGACTTTACGGCCAAGGGCCTTTTGCGAGGCTCGCGGGCGAATTCCCGCCGGCGTTGCACTTGCTGCGAACCGTGGGGCTCAATGCCGGCGAGGAGCAGCCTTCCGGGTGGGAAAAGAGTGCAGCCTGCAAGGACCGAGTCAATCATCCGTTCCTTGTAAAAGTCGCCCAATCCAAAGACTTTATCCATCAGTTGGTCGACACCATCTTGGGCTTTGGCGGTACCGAAGGCGCAGCGCTCGAGAAGAGCCTCGATGCCGTCGACTACTTTGCGCTCGCCGAGATCGAAGCGCCGCTCTTTGTGGGGTTGCCCAACGCCGAGTCACCTCGCGACGTTATCGAGCTCAACGCAAGTTCTGGCGATGTAAAGTACACGCGAAATAAGATCTCCATGTGGGTCGCCGTTCCCAAGCGCAAACCTGGACAAACCGCGCCTTTCCCGCTTGCTGTCTGGTCTCATGGCTCAAGCCTTCACAACGACGAGATGCTCATTCGCGCTGGGCATTTTGCCCAGCAAGGCATGGCCACCATCGGCATCAATCTGCCCGGGCATGGCTTGTCGGTGGACCAACGAAATGGCGACTTGGCACAAGTGTTCTTGCGCCAAGATTGTTTGGCACCCTGGTTCACCGCGGCCTCTCAAACGCGCGCGACAGACATCGATCGCGACGGCGTCCCTGATTCGGGCGCGCTCTTGTGGTCCACCCACATGGCGCATACGCGCGCCAACGTGATGCAGTCCGTGCTCGATCAGATGAACCTCACGCGGGTTCTTCGAGCCTTCGACGGAAGCCGACGCGGCACGCAAGATGTGAACAACGACGGCACCCCCGACCTCTTTGGAGATCTCGACGGCGACGGCTTGGTGGACATCGGCGGCACAGCCCCCATGTCGGCGTCCGGCAACTCCTTTGGCGGCATTGTGGCGATGCTGCAAGGCGCACTGGACCCCAATATTTTGTCGGCTGCACCCATCTCAGGCGGCTCCGGGATGTCGGATGTGGCGGTGCGCTCCGACTTCGTGGTCGACTCTGTGATTCTCAAGGCCATTAGCCCTCTGATCGTGGGAATTCCCACGTCAAAGCTCACACTCAAACCTGGCAGTGGCGACGACAACACGCGATGCAAAGCCGATCAAATCTCGGTGCGCTACCGCGTGGCGGATCTGGTCAACGGCCGGGATCTTGAGGTCGCCTGCGTGCCAACGCGCGATCTCGCATCTGGCACTACGGTTGCACTCTGCAACAAAACACTTGGACGCCGAGCATGTGGCCGGGGCGCACCGGATGGGAGTTTCCGCGTGGCTGTTCCTGCCAACATCGACGACATGCTGTCACTTGCCATCTACGAGGGCGCAGACAACGTCGACAGCTACGCGACATGCAACATCACGCCAGGACTTGAGCCTGTTCGGACCATCAACACCTGGGAGGTGGAGGCCGGATCGTACAAGGCAAGTGCCGACGGAAGCGAATGCACGGGCGACGATGGCTGTCAGCAATTCGATGGGCGCTGGTACCCGGTGGGTTCTGCACTTGTGGCGCCGCAGCAAGGCCTCGGCCTGGCACGGCAGACTCCTAGATTGCGTCGGCTGATGGGCTTCTCACAGATGATGCTCGATGGGGTGGACCCTGCAAACTACATGCAGTTTTATGCTTCGCCCATGCGCGACCCTTTTGGCGCGCCCATGAAGCCGCGTGGCCTCGCAACGTTTGCCGTGACGGGCGATCCAACGGTGACGAATTCGGCGACCTATGCCGCCGCACGTGCAGCCGGCGCCTTGCCATTTGTGGATGCGCATACGGCGATGTTGGTGCCATCGTTGCTCCCCTATGCAGCCCCCGATGCATTGCGTGTAGTTTACAACAGCACGCCCAACGCGGCGTTGGGCGCGCGTCATGCCTTCGAGAATCTTGCATGGATAGGCCGTAGCCAAGGCGGAGCGACCTGCAAGCCCAATCGCAAATTGGGCTGTGAAAACCCTGGCGATCCCAACCAATGCAAACGCGCATTGGATGATGCCGATTGGCTCAGCGAGGGCTTGGACACCTGGGCCCCTCCTCACCCCGACGCGCCCTTCCGGTTGGTCCGCGAATCACGTGCACTGCGCAGCGTCGCCGACCTAGAACCTGTTTGGGCCCCCCGTTTGTCGGGCGGTCTCGCAGGGGCGGGCTATGTGAACGATCAAGATCGACCGCTGCTCGCGATGGTGAATGCCTACATCGAACCGCTCGGGCGCCATGTGTGGATCAATCCCGATCCCTGCAACACCTTCGACCAGACGGGCTATCACACGCGCCTGCTCGCACGCTTTTTGGCCACAGGCGGACGCGACGTGTACTTCTCGACCCATCCGAGTGCTCACCGCTGCCTGGCCGATGCGTCCTGCGATTTCTTCAGTGCGCGGTAGGGTGGCTATCGCGCGGCAGCAATCACGCTGCGTGCGATGCGGTGTGCGAACGTGTAGATGCTGATCTGAGGCGGGCCGCCGATGCTGGTTGGAAACACGCTCCCATCGGCTACAAACAACCCGCGTATGTGGTGATGCTCCCCTTGAGGGCCGACCGCCGAGCGACGCGGATCGGCGCCCATGCGCATGCCTCCCATCGGGTGCACGGCCGAAAGCGGAATGGCATGCGGCCGCGCGAAAGACCAATCTACGTCAGGCAATTCGCTTGCATTTGACCAAACATGTCGCGCGCGTCCGGGTGCAATGACCTCACGCGCACCGGCCGCAAACATCAACTGCGATGCAGCCTTGAGGCCCAGGCCCAACTGCGCGGTATCGGCCGGGTTCATCGTATACCGCAGTTGTGTTCGGCCATCCGGCATCGCTTTGACTTGGCCCCACGTCTCATCGTGCACCATGGCACAAAACACCGCCATATGCCGAAACGAGCGCATCGCCCGCATGTGCACTGCACCAAATCCTGACATGGTGGAGGCCGTCCCGATGGGGTGGGCGAACACGGGGATCAGCCATACACGCGCCCTGGAGCCCGGCGTGTGATCTAGCCATTGCGTGCAATCTACAGATTGTGGAATCCCCTGATGCGCATCCACGGGCTCGTCAAAAATGCCCGCCACAAGCGCGCCTGGATGCAAGCGCAAGCCCTCGCCCGCTTGGCTGTACGGGTCCGTCAGGTTGCTTCGCTGCGCCAGCGCACTGCTGCCCACCGCGCCGCTGGCCATTACCACCACCCGCGCATCCACGCGAATGCGTGCGACCCCATGGCCTGCCGCATCGGTGCACTCTACATCTGCGCCACTCACACCCCCCGCGCGGTGCCGTACACGCGTTACTCGGGCGCCTGAAAGCACTTGAGCGCCCCACTGCTCGGCCTCGGGCACCAGCACTTTGGCTGAATTTTGCTTGGCATTGTACGCGCAGCCCAATTCGCAGAATCCGCTTTTCATGCAACCTACACGGTTGTGTGAAAGCACGCCTCCGCGCCAACCAAGTGCCTGGATGCCGCGTTGCATGGCCGCGTTGTGCTTGTTGATGTCGCCCTCGGCAATAAGGCTCACGCTCAAGTCGCGCTCGACACTGGCAAAGTCTTCGGCCATGCGCGCCGGCGACCAATCGCTGAGGCCAAAGTCGCGGCCCCAATGCTCGAGCACCGCATCGGGCGCGCGCTTGCAAAGGTTGGTGTTGTGCAGCGTGCTTCCGCCCACACCGCGGCCATAGAGCACGCGGATGGCCATGTCGTGGGTGGCCGTACCGCCGCCTGCCTCGAACAAGCGCGGAAACATCTGGTCTTCGCGCTGCGTGTATTCTCCACGCGAAAGGCGCGGCCCTTGCTCAAGGCCCAGCACCTTGAGCCCTGCGCGCGCGCAATCTCGAAGCACCATGCCTCCGCCTGCACCAAGCCCAATCACGAGCACGTCGCATGTCAGGCGCGCGCCGTCGGCGGGCGCGGGGATGGGCGTGGTCATGGCGCACCGTATACGATTGGCCCGCCGTACCCCAGCTGCGCCCACGTGGCAGGCGCGCGATAATAGGCCATAAAGAAC
>JAYWGD010000322.1:0-5386 GCA_043778435.1 Myxococcales bacterium
CTACCAGCTCAGTGTCAACGTGCCCGCAGAGGCCGTGAAGCAGGAGCTCGAGCGTGCTTACTTGTCCGTTCAGCAGAGCGCCAAGGTGAAGGGCTTCCGCCCAGGCAAGGCGCCTCGCGACATTCTGCGCGCGATGTACGGCGAGCGCATCATGAGCGACGTGATGAACACCATTGTTCAGACCACCTTGCCGCAGGCCTTGGCGCAGGAAAAGCTGAGCCCCATCAACCAGCCGAGCGTCTCCCCTGAATCGGCGCCCGTCGCCACTGCGGCCTTTGCGTACAAGGCAACCTTCGAAGTGCAGCCCGAAGTGGGTGATGTCACCTTCGAGGGATTTGCCCTGAAAAAGCCATGGATTGGTGCGGACGGAGCAGCGGTTGACACCGAATTCGAGAACCTTCGCAAAGCATTCGCGACCTTCGAAGACGTCGCCGAGCCTCGCGCTGCGATCGCCACCGACATGGTTTCTATCGACTTTACGCTCACCGTCGACGGCAAAGAAATCAAAGACGGCGGCGGCACCGGTGTGCAGCTTGAGCTAGGCTCTGGCCAGCTGTTGCCAGAGCTGGACACTGCACTCACGGGTGCCAAAGCTAGGCAGACCGTGAAAGCGGAAAGCACGTTTGCGGCCAAGCACCCACGTGCGGACTTTGCCGGCAAGACGGGCGTGTTCAACATCACGTTGGTGTCGCTCAAAGCCAAAAAGCTACCTGAGCTCGACAACGAGTTCGCCAAGCAGGTGGGCCGTTTTGAGACCTTGGTCGAGCTGCGCGCGGATATGCATACTCGTCTGGAGCGTGCGTCCAAAGACGCCAGCGAGATGGCCGTGGCAGAGCAGATCATCGATCAGCTCAACGACAAGAACCCACTCGAGGTCCCTCCTTCGCTCGTGCAGCAACAGCGCCAAATGATGGAGCGCGACATCATCGGCCGCGCGCGTCGTGCGGGGCAGATGTTTACCGACGAGCAGGCCAAAGAGCTCTTTGATCGCATCGCGAAGGACGCCGAGAAGAAGGTTCGCGCGGGTCTGCTCATGGCCGCCATTGCGCGCAAGCTCGAGCTCAAAGTGAACGACGAAGACATCGCCAAGGCGCAGTCGGAAATGGCCGCAGAGCAAGGGAAATCCTTGGCCAAAATCAAGTCCGAGTACGCCGCCACCGACAAGCGCGACATGCTTGTGGGCATGGTGCTCGAAGACAAGATCCTCACGCTTATCGAGAGCAAAGCCACCGTGAGCGACCTCAAGCAAGGCGAGACCTGGAACCAGGCCTGATCGGCCGCATCGAGCCCTCACTCACCTTGAGTGAGGGCTCTTTTTTTGTGGCCCATTTCTTGGGCCCATTTGTATTTGGCGGAGTAGTTGCGGAGTAACAGATGACCTACCGATTTCCTGAAACACGCGCCCAAGCCATGACCGTGCTCGAGCGTGCAGCGCGTGATGGTTCGCCTCACGTCAACATGCCGATGGTTGTAGAGACCACGCATCGTGGCGAGCGTGCATGGGACTTGTTTTCCCGTCTACTCAAAGACCGCATCGTGTTCTTGGGCACAGGGATCGACGACCAAGTCGCCAACGAGGTGATCGCGCAGCTCCTCTTTTTGGAGAGCGAAGATCCTGACAAGGAGATCATGATGTACATCAACTCGCCAGGCGGTGTGGTCTACTCGGGCATGGCCATCTACGACACGATGCAATTCCTTCGCGCGCCGGTTGCCACCACTTGTTTGGGCATGGCGGCCAGCATGGGCGCCATTCTGCTCACGGCGGGTGAGAAGGGAAAGCGGGTGGCGCTTCCCAACGCACGCATCATGATTCATCAGCCCAGCGGCGGCGCGCGTGGCCAGACCACGGACATCGAGATCCAGGCCAAAGAAAGCCGCTACCTTAAAGACCTGCTCATCAATGTGGTTGTAGAGACCAGCGGCAAGACGTTTGCGAAGGTGGCTGCAGACATGGAGCGCGATTTTTATATGTCGGCTATAGAAGCGAAAGAATACGGGCTCATCGACGAGGTTCTTGTTCGGCGCACCAAGGGAGCCGCCAAGTGAGCGACGACAAGATGGATCCCTCGTCGTACCGTTGTTCCTTCTGCAAAAAATCGCAGAAGGATGTGCGCCGCATCATCGCCGGCAACGACGGCCAGACGATTTGCAACGAGTGCGTAGGCCTCTGCAACGACATTCTTGGCGAAGAGATCGAGAAAGAAACCGTTGTAGAGAAGGGCGAAAAACCCTTCGTCGTGCCAAAGCCTGAAGAGATGAAGGCCACGCTCGATGAGTACGTGATCGGGCAAGAACGCGCCAAGAAAGTGCTCTGCGTTGCAGTGCACAACCACTACAAGCGCATCACCGCCAAGACTGGCAAGAACGATGTGGAGCTGCAAAAGAGCAACATCTTGCTGATGGGCCCAACGGGCAGCGGCAAGACTTTGCTGGCGCAAACGCTGGCACGCATGTTGGATGTGCCGTTCGCGATCGCCGATGCCACCACGCTCACCGAAGCGGGTTACGTGGGCGAAGACGTAGAGAACATCATTGTGCAATTGTTGCAGAATGCAGATTACGACGTCGCCCGCGCGCAGCGCGGCATTGTGTACGTCGACGAGATCGACAAGATCTCCCGCCGCGGCGACAATCCTTCGATCACCCGTGACGTGTCGGGCGAAGGCGTGCAGCAGGCCTTGCTCAAGATCATCGAAGGCACGGTGGCGAACATTCCTCCCAAGGGGGGGCGCAAGCATCCTCAGCAAGAGTTTATTCAAGTCGACACCTCAAACATTTTGTTCATCTGTGGCGGCGCGTTTGTCGGTCTGGATGCCGTCGTGAAGCGCCGCATTGGCACCAATGCTTTGGGCTTTGGCGCCGAGGTGAAGGGCAAGAAGGACTACAATCTCGGCGCTCTCTTCGCGCAAGTGGAGCCCGAGGACCTGGTAAAGTTTGGGCTGATCCCAGAGTTTATTGGCCGCTTGCCCATGGTGGCGACCTTGGGCGAACTCGACGAAGAGGCGCTTATCGACATTCTCACCAAGCCCAAGAACGCACTCGTGAAGCAGTTCCAACGTTTGCTTGAGATGGACGGCGTGAAGCTCAAGTTCTCCAAGGGCGCGCTTGTGGCCATTGCCAAAAAAGCACTGGAGCGAAACGCGGGCGCACGCGGTTTGCGCGCCATTCTCGAGAATGCCATGCTCGATGTGATGTACGAGATCCCGTCGCGCAAGGGCATCAAAGAAGTCATCGTGGGCGAAGATGTGGTGCTCAAGGGTGAGGCGCCGCAGGTCATCACAAGCAAAGACAAAGACCTCGCTGAGCCCGCGTGACGGGGCGAAGCGCGGCGGTGCTTGTAGCCGCCCTTTTGTTGGCACCTCCGGCGCGCGCAAGCGAAGCAGACCCGTGGTTTGCACGTGACAAGTACTTGCATGGGAGTATTTCGCTAGGGATTGCCGGAGCCGGCTATGGTGGTGCAGCGCTTTTGAGCGATGATCGCCGTGTGCGCGCGCTAACGGGCTTTGGTGCCGCGGTGGCCGTGGGCGGCGCCAAGGAGCTTTGGGACATGCAAGGCCATGGCGATCCGTCCTGGCGTGACTTTGGCTGGGATGTGGCCGGAGGCGCCGCAGGCGTCGGCCTGTCCTATCTCCTGGACCTCGCTATTTGCCGCTTAGTCCGTTAGTTTCAGACCCATGTTTTTCAAGCAAGACGCGAGCACGTCGTCGGCCATTCCGAGCAAACTTTCGTTGCTGCCGCTGCGGGACATGGTGGTTTTTCCCGGCATGCGCACGCAGCTCTTTGTCGGGCGTGAGCGTTCGATGTTGGCGCTTGCCACGGCCACACAAGGCCCAGCCAAACTCGTCATGCTTGCGGCGCAAAAATCCGCCAAAGTGCAGGAGCCTAGCGAAGACGACATCTTCGAGGTGGGGACTGTGTGCGAGGTTCTTGAACACAGCAAATTACCTGATGGAACGGTGAAGGTGGTGATCCTGGGCCGTGAGCAAGCGCGCATCAAAAAGTATGTTTCTACCAGCCCGCATTTTGTTGTCGAAATCGAAGCGCGTCGTGAGGTGGTAGAGCTCACGGTGGAGCTCACGGCTACCATGCGCAACTTGGTGGCCTTGTTTGAGGACTACGCCAAGCTGCAGCGTGATGTGTCGCCCGAGTCGCTGCACAACATCCAAATGGCCGAGGACCCGGCAGTGCTCGTCGACTTGATTGGCGCTGGCACTACCACGCTCAAGCTGCCCGATCGCCAGAGCCTGCTTGACATGCAAGAGGTGGCGGCTCGGCTGCAAAAAGCCGATGAGCTACTCCGCGCCGAAGTAGAAATTCTCCAAGTGCAAAAGAAGATCCGCTCGCGGGTCAAAAAGCAAATGGAGAAGACGCAGAAGGAATACTACCTCAACGAGCAGATGAGCGCGATTCAGCGCGAGCTCGGAAGCGACAAGGACGAATTCAAAAACGAGCTCGCCGAGCTCGAAGAGCAGATGGCCGGCAAGAAGCTTTCGGCGGATGCCGATGAGCGCATCAAGAAAGAGCTACGCAAGCTCAAGATGATGCATCCCACGAGCGCCGAGGCCACCGTGGTGCGCAACTACATCGATGTGGTCCTCAGCTTGCCATGGGGCGAAAAGTCCACCGATGACCAAAATCTCGTGGCCGCCCAAGCGGTGCTCGACGAAGATCATTTTGGCCTCACCAAGGTGAAGGAGCGCATCTTGGAGCACCTCGCGGTGCAGGTACTGACGAACAAGATCAAGGGGCCAGTGCTTTGTCTGGTTGGGCCTCCCGGCGTGGGAAAAACCAGCCTTGCGCGCAGCATCGCCAAATCAATGGGCCGCAAATATGGTCGCATTGCATTGGGCGGTGTGCGGGACGAAGCTGAGATTCGTGGCCACCGCCGCACTTACATCGGTGCGATGCCGGGCAAGCTGCTTCAAACGCTCAAAAAAGTCGGAACCAACAATCCCGTATTGTTGCTCGACGAGATCGACAAGCTTGCGTCGGACTTTCGTGGCGACCCATCGTCGGCGTTGCTCGAGGTGCTCGACCCCGAGCAAAACCATGTGTTCAACGATCACTACCTAGACTTGGATTACGACCTGTCGGACGTGATGTTTATCTGCACCGCGAACTCTCAGTCGGCCATCCCTGTGCCGCTGCAAGACCGCATGGAGATCATTCGCCTGTCCGGTTACACCGAGCCCGAAAAGATGGCCATCGCCGTCAAGTACTTGGCGCCCAAGCAGCGTGAAGATGCGGGCCTTGCAGAGGGCGCGCTCGTGATGACGGACGCCGCCATCCGACGTGTGATCCGAGAGTATACCTTTGAGGCGGGCGTTCGTTCGCTCGAACGTGAGCTGGGCGGCATTGCGCGCAAGGTGGCGCGTCGCGTGGT
>JAYWGD010000323.1:0-1942 GCA_043778435.1 Myxococcales bacterium
CGGGAGGCTGACGCGCGATGGACTTTCGACGCATTCGTGATGTGGGCGTCGTTGTCGCGCTTCTTGCTCTGCCCTTCTTTTTTCTTCGCGCCAACGTCAAGCGCGCCGATCGGCTCAGCGCCCTAGATCGCGGCCTGTTGCGCGTCAGCGCACCGCTCGAATATCGCGCTTCCACGCTTGCGCGAGGCCTATCGTCACTGTGGGCAGACTACATCTATTTAATCGATGTCAAAGCCGATAAAGAACGGCTCAACTATGAAAACGCGCGTCTTCGCGAGAGCTTGCACAAGCTCGAATCCGAAGTTGGAGAGACGCGAGATCTGCGTCGCTTGTTGCAGTTACGCCAAACAATCCCCGGCGAATCGGTCACGGCCGAAGTGGTGGGCAAAGACTTTTCGCCCTTTTTTAGAGTCACGCGCCTCATCCTCGATCGGGAGTCACGCAGCGTCAAAACCAACGACCCTGTCGTGTCTCCAGATGGCGTGGTGGGCCGCGTGATGAGCGTGAGCGGCGATGCCGTCGAGACGCTGCTCGCCGTGGATGCCGCCTTCGTACTCGATGTCGAAGACGAGCGCTCCCGTGCGCGAGGCTTTGTGCGCGGCACGGGCGACCCGTCACGATATTCTGCCAAAGTAGAAATGGTAGACGCGCGCGACGACGTCGAAGTGGGGGATGTTTTGGTCACCAGCGGCATGGGCAAGTTGTTCCCCAAGGGGCTTGCAGTCGCGCGCGTGTCCAAAGTGCTGAAGCGTGAGATCGGTCAGAACCAAGAGATCGAATGCGTGCCGACTGTGGATTTTGGGCGCCTAAACACGGTGCTGATTCTCACCAATTACCAAGCCACGCGCGACCCCATTCCAGCAAAAAAATAGCCCCATTTCATGAGAAATTCGGCATTTTTGCTCCTCGGACTTCTGCTGCTCTTTGTTCAAGAGAGCTTGTTTCGCGTGCCGGAGTTTCCCTTCGTGCCGTCCTGGCTTGGGCGCCCTTCCCTCATTTTGCCTCTGCTCATGTTTATGGGGATTCGGGACTTCTCTCTGGTGCGCGGTGCGTGCCTGGCGTTCGCCCTTGGCTACGCGACGGACTTGGTCGGCATGTCGCCCATCGGACTTTTTACCTTCACCAGCGTCCTGACGTTTGTGTTGGCTCGCGCTGCGGGCTTTCGAGTGGCGTCGCGTAGTCGCTGGGTCCAGATACTGGTGTCTTTTGCGTTCTCCGTTGTGCAAAGCACCATCGCCGTTTTGCTCTTGCGCGTCTTCTCGCCGAACCAAGACTCCTGGGCCGTCAGCATGCGCATGCGCGCCATTCTCCCTCACGCTTTGGTGACTTCACTTGTCGCGCTGCCGATACTTGCGCTTAGCGATTGGGTGCTTCGGCGCACACGCCCCGAGCGCGAGAGCAGCGTACACATGACTCGCAGGAGCGCCTCATGACACAGCAAGGCATGTCCCGCGGCGATCTCGGAGAATTCCGCACACGCTACAAGTATCTGGCGCTCGGTGTTGCGGTTGCCATGACAGCGCTGGTGGTACGCCTCTTTCAACTGCAAGTGCTGGAGGCCGACAGCTATCACCAAAGCGCGCTCGACAACATCACGCGCAAGCAGCGTATCCCGACCACGCGCGGACTGGTACGAGATGCGTATGGCCGCATCGTTGCCGCGAGTCGGCCGGGATACGATGTGCATGTGGTGCCGGGTCGGGTTTTGCCAAGCGCGCGCAAACACGCACGCGCACGCGATGTAGACACCTTGCCTCGCGTGGCCCAGATGTTGCACCTCAGCTCTGATGAACTAAGCGCGCTCGACAAGCGTATCCGCGAAGCGTGCGAAGACGATGCTGATCGATCGCCCTGTTGGCGCCCCATCCTCGTGCGTGAAGACATCTCACGCGATGTGCTTTCGGAGGCACGCCAACACGCCAAAGAAGTGGTCGGCCTCGAC
>JAYWGD010000324.1:0-5380 GCA_043778435.1 Myxococcales bacterium
ACACGGCATCGAGGGTGGAGCGCCAACGCAATTCGCCTGAGGTATGCGCTTGCGTGATGAGCTGTACGCCCGTGAGCTTTCCGTCGCTCGAATGCACCGGCGCAAGTGTGCATCGAAGCTGCCACTGCGCCCCCGCGGGCAATTCTCCCAACTGCTCAAAGACATTTTTTAGATGCACCAACCCCAAGGCTGAGCGAGGCACGCGCGCATCTGCCAGCATTTTTAAATGCAATGAGCCCGCTAGCACTTGGAGCAGGGTGATGGGGAGCATGCCGGTCTCCGCGCGCAAACCGGTCACACGCATGTAGTCTGCAAGCCACGATTCGCGCGGCGACACGGTCACCTCTTCCGAGAATGACTCGAAACTGGCGGGCCCCGAACGACGCGACTTGAGCGCAATCTTGACGTAAGCGAGTGCGGTGTTCATCGCCTCGCAACATCACGCGCGCACCACGCGCGCAGCAAGGGTTCTTTTCACCCGACGATTCGAGTATGCCGGCTTGCATGCGCGTACACGTCTTGCTCAGCGAATTGGTAGAGTCTGCGATCCTCAAGGCCACGGGCGAATCGGCGTCCGCGGTGTTGCGCCGCGCAAGCGATCTCAAATTTGGCGACTACCAAGCCAATGGTTTGCTCCCACTCGCCAAACGCCTTGGCAAGAACCCGCGTGAGTTGGCTCAGGCCACAGCCTCGCTGCTTGAGCAAGCGCCGCAGTTTTCCAAGGTCGAGGTCGCAGGCCCGGGCTTTATCAACCTGACGCTCGCCGTGGAATTCGCAAACAAATCGCTAAACACAAGCTTGCAGGACGCACGCATTGGCGTGGCGCCTGTGGCCAAGCCCAGTCACATTGTGGTCGACTTTTCGAGCCCCAACATTGCCAAGCAGATGCACGTGGGCCACTTGCGTTCGAGCATCTTGGGTGCCGCCATGGTCCGGTTGTTTCGCGAGGTGGGCCATAGGGTCACTGGCGACAACCACCTTGGCGACTGGGGCACGCAGTTCGGCATGCTGATCGTTGGCATGCGTCGCTTTGGCGATCAGGCGGCATTGGAGGAGACCCCTGTTGTCGAACTGGAGCGCGTCTACAAGCTTGCAACGGCGGCCGCCAAAGAGGACTCTACCATCGGAGACACGGCGCGCGCCGAACTCGCCAAACTTCAAGCCGGCGACCCTGCCAACCGCGCTCTTTGGCAGCAATTTGTTTCGGCCACGCGCACAAGCTTGGATCGCGTTTATGCGATGCTGGGCGTGGAGTTCGACTTGTGGATGGGCGAAAGCGCTTACGAAGAGATGCTCCCTGGCGTCATCAAGCTGCTCGAAGAAAAGAAGCTCGTGCGAGAGGATGCCGGGGCACTCTGTGTCTTCTTCAACGAGCTTGAACAGTCGCCTGACGATCTCAAAAAGCAAGAGCAGCCTTTTATCGTACGCAAGGCCGATGGCGCCTACTTGTACTCTACAACCGACATTGCCACCCTGCAGTATCGGCATGACACGCTCAAGGCAGACCGCGCCGTGTATGTGGTGGATGCGCGTCAGGGGCTACACTTCAGGCAGCTGTTTGCTCTCTCGGCGATGTTGGGCATCCCGACGCGCCTGGAGCACCCGGGCTTTGGCTCGGTGCTGGGCGCAGACGGCAAGCCGCTAAAAACCCGCAACGGCTCGGCCATTACGCTCGAGAGCTTGCTCACCGAAGCCACCGCGCGCGCCCTTGCCCGCGTGCAGGAGGAGGGCCTAGAGATCCCCGCCGACCAGATTGATGCCGCCGCACGCACCATCGGCATCGGCGCGGTAAAGTATGCGGATTTGAAGCAAAATCTAGCATCTGACTATACCTTCGATTGGGACAAGATGACGTCGTTCAAAGGCAACTCTGGGCCTTATTTGCAGTATGCATATGCGCGTATTCAGTCGATCTTTCGCAAAGGCGAAGTGCAATCGGCGGCCGACGGCACCATTCAGATCCAGGCACCCGAAGAATGGGCTTTGGCCCGCGAGCTGATGCAATTCCCCGATGTGGTGCACGAGGCCGCCGAGCAGCTATTGCCTCACCTTGTCTGCGACCACCTGTATGCCGTCGCGCGCGCATTTAGTGCCTTTTACGAGGCGTGTCCCGTGCTCAAAGCAGAAGGACCGAGCCGCGCCTCACGCCTTGCGCTCGCATCTCTTACGGCCGCGCAGCTTCAGCGTGGGCTTTATCTGCTCGGCATCGGCACGCTTGAACGCATGTAGGATGCACGGGATCCCTACGGCGCGCCTGTAAGCGACGTGCGAACGCGATGCAGCATTTGGATGGTGAGCCAGTTGCGCACGTTGTGGCCGCCCAGCATTCCTGACTCAGAAAAGTCGCATGGCCCTTGCCCGGCCACGCTCAGATGCACGCCATCGCCACGAATGCCCTGACCTGGCAAGTCTTGAAGCGCGGCTTCGAGCTCGATGACCGGCAACGCACGATCGGCTGCAATTTGTCTTACAATCGCCGCATATTGAGGGATCCAAGGCGTGGCCCCAAGTGGCCCAAAATGCGCAACATCCGCCGCGCGAAATGGCCTCGGCGGCGGTGTGGTGAGCAGCGGAATGGTGCCACGTTTGAGCAACTGATCGGCCAGCTGTGCGAGTTCATGGCCGAAGTGATCCACTCCACCGGTGGGTGCATTCTGCACATCATTGGTGCCGAACATCACCACGGCGTAACGCGCACGCGTCACGCGCATTTCGTCTAACGCCGGGCCGGCCAGTGCCCAATGCACCATCTGGCCATCTTTGGCAGACAGGCTTTTGCGTAGATAGCTGCGGTATCCACCGTCTGAGCTGCGAAAGAATTCCACCGTCTCGCTGGCGTTTCCCGCATCTGTCTGAGCCTCAGCAAAGCAGCGCATGAATGCGCTTTGCACCGTTTGTGAATCACCGATGCGCGACACGGTTTGCTCTTCGCGCATCGGGACGCGCTGCACGATGGCTTGCAACATTTGCACAACCGCATGGCTCAATGGTGCCGCTGCATCTTGCCTCTCCAATGGCTGCGGTACAGCCGTCGCCGAAAGGCTCAGAACAAAGCAAAACAGGGCCGAGGGCATGGGAAATAGACGAATAACCTCAGTTTACCCAAGTGCATAAGGAATACACTTTTGTGACAAATATGCCTTGAAACGCTCGCAGAGACTTCACAAGCGTGTCGTGAGCTCGACACCTTGCGCGTGTCAACTGCGCTGCGATGACGATTCAAATTCACGCGCTTGTTTTGCTTCTTCAGGCGGCGATGCCCGCATCCCCCGCGGAACCCTCCACTGCTACCTCGTTGCCCACTCTTCCCGTTGCGTTAACCCCGTCGCCACTTGCCGCCACAAACAGCTCCACCACAGGTGCAGTCGCCTCGTCCCCTGTGCCCGTTGCCGAGACCAAACACGAGTCGTGGACAGATCGAATCACACTGCGCGGCTACATTCAGCTTCGGTACAATCGAGCGTTTGCAGAGACCTCGCCAGGGCTCAAGTACGAGTTCGGCGACAAGGGCCTGACGGGCCCCGCTGCATTCACGTTTCGGCGTGTGCGCTTGGCGATTCTTGCGAAGCCGACCGATCGCGTGACGCTCTATTTGCAGCCAGATTTTGCCGGTGCCTTGGCCGGCGAAACCCAGCATATCTTGGCGATGCGCGACGCTTATGGTGACTTGGCCATTGGAGAAAACAGAGAATTTCACCTTCGGCTTGGCCAGCTAAAAGTTCCCTACGGTTGGGAGAACATTCAATCGAGCCAGAACCGCATCGCTCTCGACCGTAGCGAGGCCATCAACACCGCAGCGCCTGGCGAGCGCGATATCGGTGCCTTTGTATTCTACACGCCTAAAGAGGTGCATGAACGCTTTGAAACCATCACCAAGCTTGGCCTCAAGGGAAGCAGCGATTGGGGCCTTGCCAGCTTTGGCGTCGCCAACGGTCAGGGCATCAATTTGGCCGAGAGAAACTCAACCAAAACAGCCTATGCGCGTTTCTCGCTTCCGTTCCTGATTGGCTCAAGCCAATGGGCAGAGGTAGGTGTCGCCGGATACTACGGTCAGGTTGGCGTCACGCGCGGAGACAAGATTTTTAGCCGCGCAGTGGGGACCGCCGACGACAACTTCGAAGACGCACGCGGCCTCGTGAGCCTGAACCTTTATCCCCAACCCTTTGGCGTTCAGATCGAAGCCAACTATGGCACCGGACCAGAGCTCGATGGCACGATCATCCAGCAAAAAGACGTCTATGGCGGCTATGCCATGCTGAGCTGCCGCATCGAGACTTTGCCCGGCGGCTTGGGTCAGCTCATCCCCTACGCGCGCGGCACATACTACAAAGGCGGCCACAAGTTGGAGACCAACGTTGGCTCGTACGAAGTGCAAGAACTGGACAGCGGCCTCGAATGGACACCCGTCAAGAATGCCGAGTTTACGGTGTCTTACCTACACATGGACCGCAAGCTCAACGGCAAGGACCAAGACGGCGATTGGCTTCGTCTGCAGGCGCAGTTCAGCTATTAAACTATAACTTGTACTCTGCACCTAGTCGCGCGACTTCGAGATTTACACCTCGGAGCCGCGCAAGTTCGCGTTCGGTCTTGGCTTCGAACGCAGGCTTGAGGTGATACGCGAGCACGTTGTAACGAACCAGCGTGCTCGACTTGGCCAGATCGGCCATGAGCGACTGGGGCGTGTGGTGCCCGCTGCGAGAAGCCACCGCTTGCTCGGCATTTGGGAAGCTGACATCCGCCATCACGAGCGATACTTTTGGATCGAGATCGATGGCCTTCCACAACTTGTCTGTGGCGCCGGTGTCGCCGCCATAGACCAGCGTTTTCCCTGGCGAATTAGCCTTGCGAACAAAGAATGCGCTGCAATCCACGGTGTGAGAAACCGCGACGGGCTTCACCTCAAATGCACCCACTTGCATTCCTTCGGCCGCGAGCTCGACCAGGCGGAGCGAGGGCTCGCCGCTCCGCAATCGGATGCGCTCAAAGTTGGGCCACAGGGCCCCGTTAAAGAAGTGCTTACGTAAGACGCCGATTGTTTCAGCCGTCGCGACGACCTCGAGCGTTTGGCCCCCGCTTTGCGCGCGGTTGTCGGTAAGGGTTGCCAAGTCCCGTATGTGGTCCATGTGCGCGTGGCTAATCAGAACATGGCGGATCTTCTTTTGTTCTCGCAACGTGAGCTGCGACGTGAGCGCGCCCGCGTCGATGGCAAGCGTTTCGTCGACCAAAAACGCCGATGTGCGGTGCTTGCTCGTCTCTCCTCCGTGGCATCCCAGAACGCGCAGCTTCATGTCTTGCCCATGTTGGTTAAGGGCAATGATACTGCAGGTATTGCGAACCGTCTTCTGTACGATGCACATAAATCACCGTGCCGTCGTCT
>JAYWGD010000325.1:0-1938 GCA_043778435.1 Myxococcales bacterium
GTGGACACGCAAAGCAGCACCAAACATTGCGGCGCATGCGGCGTGGCAGCCCCCGCAAACGGAGTCTGCAATGCCGGCGTTTCTGGCTGTGCGGGCAACACCACACTCGTCAACGGCGTATGTGGCACACCCCAATGGAGGCAAGTGTCCTCTGGCACCACGGATGCGCTTCAAAGCGTGTGGCAAGCCGCGAACGGAACCGTGTTTGCTGCGGGCGGAAACTTCCCCCAAGGAAGCAGCAATGGCGTCGGCAAAGTGCTTCGCGGATCGGGCGGCGCGTTCTCAATCATCTCGACGACAGGACAGACCTTCTCGTTGGGCATCTGGGGCGCTTCAGATGCGGAGCTTTGGTGTGGTGGATACGGTGGAACCATCCAACGCTGGAATGGAACCGGGTGGGCCGCAACACCTGTTCCGAATGCAACGCGTGGAGCAGCAAAAGAGATCAACTCACTATGGGGCAGCTCTTCTACCGACGTGTGGGCGACTCGGGGCGCCGGAGAGATCGTGCGATGGAATGGAAGCCAATGGCTCAATCAGGCTGATCCCGTCATCAACAGCACCAATGGTTGGCTTGGAATAGGCGGCACATCTTCAAGTGATGTGTGGTCGGTGGGCTATTACAACAGGGGGGTTCCTCCTTTTGACAACACGACACAAGGTAGTTCCGCACACTGGAACGGAGCTGTTTGGTCGCAGGTTGCGATGCCGACCACTGCCAGTGGCTTGTTCACCACGTGGTTTGCGGCCCCAAACGATGGCTGGGCCGTGGGATTGGAGGGAACCATCGTGCGATGGAATGGCACGGCATGGTTGAAGGTTGCTTCCGGCACCACCGAAAAGCTTCAGGGCGTTTGGGGCCCCAGCGCCAATGATGTTTGGGTGGTGGGCGACAACGGCGTGATGCTGCACTGGAACGGCACCGCGTTTAGCGAGGTGCCGTCGGGCACCACCCAATGGCTGCACAGTGTTCGGGGCATCAGCGCTTACGACATCTGGGCAGTCGGTGAAGCCGGCACCCTATTGCACTACGCCTTGCAGTGACGGTGTATCAAGGGCAGCGAGCCTAGGGAAACCACAAGCCCGGCGACGAGGCTCGCCATTCCTGCAAAGCCTACGCACGAGCAGCCTAGGCAGCCGACAAGCATCGCGGCCAAAGCGCCCGTGACCGCATAGGTTGCAGGCGCTCTGTTCTTGCGCGCGGCATAAGCCACGCCCAGCCCCGCTACCACACCGCCCAGCGCACAAGCCGGCACACAAAGCGATGTGCACGAGCCTCTCAAGCACACATGGCCATAGCTGCGAGCAGCCAGCGCCAACGCGAGCGGCACCATGCCTGCCAGCAGCCCCGGCCACCACGCGCGCCCAGCAGCTTGGCCACGCCACAAGGCCCACGTGCCGGCAATGACCAAGAGCGCACCCACCACACACGCCGTTTGGGCGGCCGTGCCCAAGCAGCAACCTAGCATCGGAAACAGAAGCACGGGCAGCGCCAAGACAATCGCATTTCGCAAGCGATTTCGCTCGTAGGATGCACGCACTACGCGCTCAAAGTCATTCGTGCTCACAGAGACGCCTCCACGTTTGGCGCAGGCGTTCTATTGCCCGCTGTTTGCGTTTTCGAAAACTCGCGCCGCTCGCAGCCTCGTCGCTCTGCTGCTCAAATGCAGCGGCGAGGGTTGCCTGATCGGAGCTTGACAGGTCGGCCATCGCAACCTGCAGCGAGCTCAAAAGATCCATGTGCACACTGCACTCTTCCGGCAATGTGCGAGCATCGGCCTGCTGCAACAGTATCTCGTCGGGCTCTTCTTTGCGGCGGCGCTTGGCTTGTAGCGCGGTGCGACATTCCCAACCCGCGATGGCCAAAGCCCACGCGACGGCGGGCTTTGAGGGATCATACTGCGAGGCCCGCTCGAACACCTTCAGAAGAGCACGTTG
>JAYWGD010000326.1:0-1936 GCA_043778435.1 Myxococcales bacterium
ATCGAAGGCCCTTGGGCGCGCCTCATCGGTGAGCAAAACAGGTCGGCGCGCAGGAAACTCGGGCACATCAGACGTGTCGAAGATGAGGCATCCCGACGCCCCCAATAGCAACACAATCAGCTCCATACGGCGCGCGAGAGGCAAAGAGCGGACGCTTCGAACCATGGCTCGGCCAAATCAACGATAACGCATCTGAGCGCGAGGCGGCTTGACGAGACCACTGCGCATCACGCGCTGCCTCGCTTCTCTCTCGAGCAGCGGATGTACCCGCTTCTGCCCTACAAACATCCCGAGCAGATGCGGGCTAAGCGACTCAAGCTTTCCAATGGCGCGGTTCATGTTCCTCGTATCGCTCACACCCGCATACGCAAAGGCGCGCGCACGCCACATCTGTGGTGCCATTTCGCTGTAGATTGGGTCGTCGGGGTTGAAGAGGTCCAAGGCGTCCACGGCTTTTTGGGGTTCGCCACTTCGCGCCCAACACTCTGCCGCAACGGTGGCCATCATCGCCCGCAGTTTGGAGTCTTGCTGCTTGCCCAAGTCGATGCCCCCAACAAGAGCTTTGGCTTCCGCGATCTCGCCCAGGTTGAGATGAATCATTGCGCGCATGGCACGCACCTGGCTTGCGACTGCCGCCATCTCTTTGTCGAGGTTCACGCCCTCCAAAGTGGACAGAGCTTTGCGAGGGTCATCCTGCATCTCGAGCTGCGCTCGGGCCATGATGCCCATGGCATCGCCGGCCTTGAACTCGGTGCGAATGCGCTCTGCTGCGGCCTCTCGCCCTTCTCGGGTATCAGCGCCTTCCATGATGCTCGCCAGCGCTTGCTGCTTGCCCAACATACGCTTTGCCCACCACGAAGCTCCGACCACAAGCGCTGTGATGACTAACGCCACGACGAGCCACACATAGCCACCACGCCAATAGGTCAGCAGCCCTGCGAAAACCCAGGTCACGACCAGAATCAGAGCCACTCTCTGCATGGCTTTTTGGACATCAAAAGGCGCGGCGGCCGGCGCCTGAGAGGGCGAGCCCATCTTGCTTCGAACTTGGGCGCGGATGTCGTCTTGCGTCGTAGGTTTGCTCACACAACCGAGCCTTAGTCGGAGCCGACATCACGCGCAACCACCGTGTCCAACGCGTCTTCACTCTCCGCAAACCACTCAGCCCGCGCATGCAAAAAAAGGCTTTGCGCCAGCGACATGCACGGGACACCAAGCAAGGCCCCCACAATGCCAAAGAGGTGTTCCCCCGCAAGCAGTGCAAACATGACCAACACAGGATGAATTTCGGCAGCTGTTCCCATAATCTTAGGGTTCAGAAAATTGGCTTCCAGCTGATGAATCACAATGATCCATAGGAGCACCATCACTCCAAGCTGCGGGCTCTGCGACAAGCCAACAAGCACCGCGGGCACCGAGCTGGCGATGGTTCCAAACACGGGGATCAGTGAAAACACCGTCGCGATAAGGCCAAACACGGGCCAGTAGTTGAGACCAATCCAAGCGAACCCCAGCGTGCTCAACACGCCATTGATGCCGCAGATGAATATCTGCCCCCGCACCACGCCGCCCAAGCCGCGATCGAGCCGTTGCAACAACCGGTCGAAGGACGGGCGCGTGTCCGGCGCGACAAACCGCCTAAAAAACCCGAGGATGCGATCTCGTGTGAGCACGATGTACGCCGCCAACATCAACGTCAGCGTGAACACAAAGACGAAGCCAATGCTGCCTGCGACGACGGCTCTCAGCACCGCGAAGGCGCCTTTCGCTCCGGAGTCGGCGTGCTCACGCACTTTCTCCATCGCAAAGTCTCGAATAAAGTTGCCGCCATCTTCTTCCGGTACGCTGACTCCTACGTGAGACAACACGCGCCGAACCGTGGGGCCAAGTCGCCGTTCGGTGTCGCCGAGCATCCCAGGTAGGTCACGCACCAGAG
>JAYWGD010000327.1:0-5373 GCA_043778435.1 Myxococcales bacterium
TAAGCCGGTCTTTCTCAGCCTTTTTCTCATCCTCTTTGCGCGCCGCTTCGCAAGCATCGATGAGTGCTGCACAGTCGGGAACCTCGGCCGAGAGCGGACACATCATCCGCACCGCCGGCGAGAGCGGCAAACTGGGCTTTTGGCAGAAGGTGTAGTCTTCATGCTTTGTGGCCCTGTCGTCTGCGTAGGCAGACAACGAGAAGCATAAGAGAAAAACCTGTATCAAACGTGCATGTGCAGAGGAAGGCTTGCTCATGGCGTGCGCCGTTCACTCATGAGCGATGCCAAGGTTTCAAAGTCCAGGCGCAAGTCCCATCCCTCGGCCGTCATGCGCGCTTGCACGTAGCTTAGGTAGCGATGCGCGCTGACCATTGGCGCTGCGAAGAGCAATCCAAGCAGGAACAGTTGCGGGCTGCCGCCATTCAAAAATGCGGGCCCAAGATGCACGGACATCACGTAGCCAAGGCCTGCGCGCAAGCCCAGATCCGACACCGAAGCGACCACCATGTACGTGAACAGCGCGGTGGTCGCGGGAGGGATGTTCACGAAGTTCGTAAGTGCACGGGAACGCGTGCGCGCTTCTTTGGCCGTGGCGTGTTCCAACACCGTCACTTCAGATAGAAAGGGAAAGCGAACAGAAAAAAACAAGCCACCCATCAACGGCAAAATGTTGCAGAGTGCAACAAGTGGAGCGCTCCATGAGCGAAGCCAAAGTGCCGGCCGAAGCCCTTGTGCGACCATCACAAGTGTCTCTTTGCGCGTCTGCTCTACGCCGAACACGCGACGCGAAAGGATGAGCAGCGCTGGCAGCTCGAGCAGGGGAAGCATAAGCCAACAAGCAAAGCCCACGAGCCAGGCGGACTCTTTGGGAAGAAGAACGAGCGGCGTCAAAAGCGGCAAACCAAAAAGCGCGGTGAGCCCGAACACCTCGGAACCATATTCTTGCAAGAGACGCACAGCGAGCTCTCGAAGCTCCACATCGCTGCGTTGTCGAAGCACAAAGCTCGTGCGTGGAGCGCTCATGAAGTCGTGCGCTTTCGCGAGCGACGAGACGGGGTTCCGGCGAGGGTGAAGTACAGAGTGAGTGCCAAGAAGAAGCCGGTCCCCACCACCATTTTGGTGGCGTTGTCGGTGCTGGATGCGCTCCACAATCCTTCGAGTAGAGCAGCACAGACCAGCATCAACGAGGCGCCAGTAATTAGAGCCGCGACTTTTCCAGACTCCCTGGCTAGCGCGTCTTTACGACTTAATTCGCCCGGGAACAAAAGCGTGCGTCCTACAACCATTCCGGCTGCGCCGGAGATGATGATTGCCCCGAGCTCGAAGCTCGAATGACCGATGACAAAGGCGAGAAAGTTCTGGCCGGCTTCTGGGCTCGTTTGCGCGACGTAGGCCGACACGGCTCCGGTGACCAGACCGTTGTACACCAAGTAGATCGAGCTGCCGATTCCTAGGAAGAATCCGCTCGCAAAGCACTGAAGGGCGATGCCCACATTGTTGAGAATGTAGAAGCCAAGCATCTGAATGCCTTCGCCGTCGTCGCGTCCTTTGGAGAATCCCTCTGCGTAGCCCGCAGACAAGTGCTTGAGCTGATCCCGGTCTATGAGCTTGAATGCAAAGTGTGGATCTCGCACCGTCAGTGCGTAGCCAAGTGCGTAAGGCGCAAAGAAGAGAAACGTTGCCAGAAGCATCAGCTTCCACTCAGCTCGAGCGGCGCGCGGAAGCGCCAAGAGCACATCGCGAAATGACAGCGAGCGACGCACGTTGCCGCGATCGTAGAATTGCAACGTGCCCGTCTCGACACGCGCGCTCAGGGCCTCCAGCAACGGTTTGGAATAGCCGCGCGCTTGGGCCTCCGACAAGTCCCGCGCGACCGTCATGAGCCCTTCCGAGAGCTCATGCGATGCGATGAAGTTGGCCTGCCCGCGTCGCCACCAACGGCTTTGCCCCAGCACTTTGTCAAAAGCCTCCCAGCGCGCACGACGCATCTGGACCCACAGCTCTTCGCGGCTTGGTTCGTTCACTTTCGGTCTCGCGAAGTGCTGGCGTTGTAGCGCTCGTAAGCCAAGGACAAGAAGGCAACTGGATCTGTGTACGATGCACCGATGCGCTTGGCGAGGCTGGGAGCGAGCACCTCTGCCAGTTCGCGCGCGCGGTCCTCGCCCAAGCGATTTGCACGGCGCAAAAAACGATCGAGCGCCTCTGCTTCCTCTGGTCGTAGCCGCACGTGGATTGGTATTTGCGCAGCCTCCTTCGGTGTAGGGCCAATAACCAAACGCGGCTCGATGCGACGCCGCCATATCACGCGTTCGCGCACCACGACAGTACCCGCTACCCTGTCGCCCAAGCGTTGAAACTGAGGAGAGAAGACCGAGCTGAAGAATGCGACAAGGCCAAATGCCGGGGCCAAATCTGCAAAACGAAGAATATGACGCAGCCACGCTTCGCGCCACGAGATGGGCTTGCCCGTCGTTGTGAGCACGCGCAGGCCCATCAGTTTTTTGCCTGGGGTGCGGCCCGTGCGGGTCTCGAAAAATGCAAACCACAACCAAAGAAGTGCAAAGACAACGATGAGCAAAATGCCTTGCAGCGCCTTGAAGGCGCCGCCATTGGTGTCGCCTGTGAACATCTCGAGCACCGCCGCCCACAAGCCACTGGTGAGATGAAAAAGAAAGATGATCAAGATGCTTACAAGGCCGAGCACCATGACGTCGATCAAAAAGGCATTGGCGCGGCTCCCAAAACCGGCCAGAGGCAGGCGAACAAGCACCTGCTCGGGGGTTTCGACTTCCAGCATGGTGTCGATAGGTGCAATCTGCAGTGCCACGATTTGAGTGTCCGAATGGGTGGCGGCTTAGCGGGATTGGCGCAGGTCTTCGTTCGGGGTCTCGCCGGTACGAGCCGCATCAAAGCGCAAGCTGGCCACCATGCGAGCACGCACCGCTGCGATGCGTGCGCTGAGTGTGGGTACATCGCGGCTGGAGCCCTCGGTCTGATAGCGCAGCACCACGCACTCGCGCCCCACCGAGACAATCGCGCGCAGTTCGCCTCGGGTGATCTTGATGGCGGGCTCCTTGTCGAGCGCGTACTCGCCACCTAGCACCCTCACCAAAGCCGGCTTGCCGTCGATGCGCAGATCTTCCACGGGCGTGTCGAGTGGCGCCTTCGTGAGCAGGCCTTGTGTGACCGACTCGCGCTCACAGTCAACGGGATTGCGCATGGCCGGAACCGGAAACGACGAGACATGAACGACCGATGCGGACGGCTCGTGTGTGGCTACCAACGATGCTCCGCGATGGTCATCGATGCGCCAGGATTTGCCCTCAGGAAACGCCAACCACAAGCGAAAACGCTTGGAGTGAAAGCCCTGCCAGTCGGTCGTGTCGCTCCACGAAGGCTGCGACGCCAAAGGTGCGGATGCGCGCTTGTTTGCTCCGCAAGCAAGCGCCAACAAAGAGAAACAAACCGAAACGACTAGACGCGTGTGAGCCATGAGCTGCGAGAGTCGTCAGAGCCGCGGACGATGTCAAAGAACTTCGTCTGCAATCGCTCGGTGATGGGGCCACGGGTGCCGGCGCCAACGGTGCGATTGTCGACTTCGCGCACTGGCGTGATCTCAGCCGCCGTTCCTGTGAGGAAGACTTCGTCGGCAAGCCAGAGCTGATCGCGCGTGATGCGTGTTTGCACCACCTCGTAGCCAAACTCTTTGGCCAGCGTGATCACGGTGTCGCGCGTGATACCCTCGAGAATGGAGCAAGAAACATCCGGGGTGTAAATGACGCCTTTTTTGACCAAGAACAGGTTTTCGCCAGTGCCTTCGCACACGTAGCCATTGGTGTCGCACATCAGCGCTTCGTCGTAGCCGCCGAATTTGGCTTCTCGCTTTGCGAGTACGCTGTTGGTGTATTGTCCACCCATTTTGGCTTTGGGCAACGAGACGTTGACGTGGTGCCGCGCGAACGAAGAAATCTTGCATCGAATGCCGGCTTTGAGTGCTTCTTCGCCGAGATATGCGCCCCACTTCCATGCAATGACCATGCTGCGGATCGGGTTGTTGGGGGCGTAAATGCCCATGGCGTCGTCGCCGACGAAGACCATCGGGCGGAGATATCCATCCTTCATTTCATTGACGCGAAGCACTTCGGCGCAAACCTCTTTGAACGCAGCGCGGTCGAAAGTGGGCTGCATCAAGCCCATATGACAGGTGTCGAACAGGCGATCGATGTGCTCGTCCAACCTGAAAATAGACGTGTGCCCATCGGTTCGTTTGTAGGCGCGGATGCCTTCGAATGCACTTACGCCATAGTGAAGGGAGTGGGTGAGAACGTGCACATTGGCATCGTCCCAATCGACGTAGGTGCCATCGAGCCAAATCTTGCGAACCTTGTCGACCATGAGATGCGTTCTACTCGGAACTGCACAGCTCTGAAAAGATCTCGCATCGAATCGTCACCTCATTGTTGACGCAGAAGGACATACATCGCCCCCGATCCACCGTCCTCGGCGTGCGCGGAGGCGAAAGCAAGCACGTGAGCCGAACTGCCACCTTGCGAGAGCCATGCTCCGATCTCTCCTCGAAGCACGGCCACGCCCCCCGCTGAATGCGCTCCCTTGCCATGAATGACCAACACGCATCGCTCGCCTTTTTGCTGCTGAACACGCAAAAACATGGCCATTGCATCGCGTGCCTCCGAAGCGCTCATGCCATGCATGTCCAGGCGCGCATCCACTGGAAAGACGCCGCGACGCAGCTTGCGAAGGGTGGGCATCGGAACCTCGACGCGCCGCCCTTCCATGCATGTGCCATCGTCTTGCAGCTCGAAGCGCGCGCCTCCGCCAATGAGTATGTCGAGTGCGGCGAGCGCTTCACGCGTGTCGGGTGAGGGGCCAATGGAGAGTGACTCTGGGTCAGCCGCCACCGCGACGCGTTTGACGCCCGACAATGGCTTTACGTCGCTCATGAGCTTGCCAAAGTCCACCGGGATGTCCTTCGCTTTGCTCAGAATGACAGGGGGGGCGCTGCTGCGCTTGGGCTTTTGCGCCTCCACGGCTGCGAGTTCGTCGCGCAGCCCTTTGAGCGATGCGAAGGGGCTCGTGGAGGGCTTGGCGCGGCTCACGAAGCGCCTTCTTCATCGCTGCGTTCCAGTTGCGTGAGGTGTGCACGCAGTGCAACGCGCGCGCCCTGAATGCCAGTGAGTACGCCGTCTTCGTAGTGCCAATCGGGGTCGTCGAGCTCGGGGAAATCGTGGGGGTTGCGGATGTCCTCTGCTGTGAGCCCGGGTTTGATACGGCGCGCCAATTCGATCACTTTGTGCGCCTGATTCTCCTCGATGCTTGCGAGAAGCTGGTCGACGATCGCAAACGTTTTTTGCA
>JAYWGD010000328.1:0-1935 GCA_043778435.1 Myxococcales bacterium
ACCATTTGGACATTCCGAGCGGGTGAGTTTACGGTGAAGGTGGTCGGCACGGAATTTGACCTTGTTTGGGACCAGGTTTCCTCCAGACTTCATGTCCAAATGGCACACGGCAAAGTGCGCGTGTTTGGCCCCTGCCTGTCTCAAGACGGTGTGTCTGTTGCTGACAACGCGTCGGCCGACTTTGGCGCGGAGTGTTCGAAAGAATTGCAGGTCGTTGCCAAGACTGAACCTGCGTTACAGCCAAAGCCTGATCTTGAGCCGCCTGAGCTTGGACCGGCGCCTATTGTCTCAAAGGTGGCTCGGCCGTTGCATGCGGCATCTGCCCGTACGCCAGAGCCTACCAAACCTGATGAAGTGCCTTCGGCGGAAGCCATGCTGGAGCAGGCGCATACTGCTCGTCTTCGTGGAAATTTGCTGCCTGCGCAGCGTCTGTACTCGCTTGTCGAACAATCTGCTGATGCAAGCGTGTCACAGCGATCGGTGTCTGTGTTCGAGTTGGGGCGCCTCAATTCCATGCAGGGCAAGCACGCCGACGCGCTTGCCGCTTATCAACGACTTCTTGCCATGGGTGAGAACACTCCTCTTTATGAAGAGGGACTCGCACGAGCTGCCGAAGAGGCGTTGGCCGTTGGTCTTGTTGGCGAAGCGCAACGTTTGGCGCAGAGGTACTTGAGTGCGTTTCCGGCCGGATCGTACGCCGGCCAAGCCAAGAAGATGGTGGGGCCATGAAAGCACTTTCAATTGCAGCGCGCGCGGCGTTGGCTGCTGCGGCCGGAGTTGTGGCAATGAACTGCAGACTGGTCATCGACCCCATCATGCAAACATCTGATCCGGGTTTGAGGGATGCTCAATCCATCGCAGTCGTTATGCGCGAGGCGTCTCTCGAAGCGGATTCGAGTGCAGTCGTCTTGTCGGATGCCGCCTTGGCTGCGGTGCCGGATGCAGCTTCCGCTCCAGACGCTCGGCCTGCCGAGGCGCTTCCTGAGGCGCCGGGCTGCCCGACGGTGCCGGACGTGAAGGTGGTTGCCTGCGGAGCGCCATTGGGATCCAAGTTGCTTGCGGTGGGTGGAGGCTATGCCATCTGGGCACGGCTAACGAATTCGCAGGAGTACACAGAACTTTGGCGTACGGCGCTTGGGGACAATCGAGCGGTGCGGCTCGTTTCCGATCCGGTTGGGCCGTACGCGTGCGATGGCCGCACCCTTGTTTGGCAGGGTGGCCCAACGTCACCGAACACGGTGTACGCGTTGACGATGGCGGATCTGCTGGCAACGCCCAAGCAGCAGAACTTTGACAGCACCGGTTTGCGCCTCTCAGGCGGCGTGGGCGTCGGGGTGCAAGGGATTCTGCTTGCAGGTCGCGCTGCCGGAGGGTTGCGCTACGGTACTTTGCCGCTTGACTTGAGTAGCTCTATTCAGCTCCTCGAGGCGCGACCTCAAGACCCGTTTGAGGTTCCTTATGTGTTTGGTGGCGACATGTTCGGCTGGGCGCTGAACTCTCTGGGGCCGGGTACGTTTGGCCGGATCCCGGCAACGGGTCCCACCCAAGTAGAGCAGATTGAGGGCCAAATGCGGTCTACGCCCGTCTCGTTTGAAGGGCGCGTCTACTACCTGCGGCGTGTTGGCACCTTTGCCGGCTTGGTTCTGACCTCGGTCGCGCAAAGCGGACCCCGTGCACCACAGAACGCTGAACTGTCATCTTTTCCCGCCGCCAATGTCAATACGTTCCAGCTCGCAGAGGGTTCTCGATCCTTGTTTGCCTGGCCCTTTGACCGAACGGGGACCGTGAAAAACACCATTTGGGAGATCTCCGTCTCGGGCTTGACTGTGCGGGAAGCGTTCGCCATTCCTTCGGGGTGGAGCCCTCTCGCGGGGCTTGTCGTTGTAGGCAACGCGCCACTTACCGCCGTTGATGCCCAATCTGGCACTCCGCAGG
>JAYWGD010000329.1:0-1934 GCA_043778435.1 Myxococcales bacterium
GATACCGATGGCCGCGGCCCCTGGGTCTGCCATCTCAGAGACTTCGCCCATCTTCTCCATCAAGGCCTCCGCGCTAGACGCCATGGGCTTGAGGCGGCCTTTGGGCGTCAGGTCTTGGAAGAACACATTGGGGATCGCCGTGATGACGTGGAAGTGTTTGGAGTGGGGCAGCAAGTTCAAAAAGATGAACACCAGAGACGTGTGTGCCCAGTAGCCGACGTGGGCGAGCGTGACCAATGTGGCGACGCCAAAACTCTTAAACAGCGAGGCGAAAAGGCTGCCACCTGGGCTTGGAAACAGGTGCCATTGGGTGCTGGATTCGGCCGAGAAAGGGGCCATCACATTGGAGGCCTCCTGACAGGAGGACAAACTCGCGGAAGCATTGACTCCGCAGAGCTCTGTGTACTTTGCACGGAGCACACCGCCCGCGCCGTCGTAGACCATGTCCATGATCATCATGGTGGCGATGATGCCCAAGATGAGCAGTGCCTCGCCGCTGAGTGTCATGCGCTTTTGCGGCTTGATCACGCGGAAGTAGAAAAAGGTGCCGATGCCAAACAGAACCAAAAACGCCATGCTGTCTTTGGCAAACTCGTACACGCGCCCCAACGCCGAATCAGGCGTCAGAATCCACATGTTGAAATCGCTGCTAAAGCCTCGGCCGACCAACACCATCGTGCGGATGGTAAGCACCAAAAACCCCGTGAAAATCAGCTTATGAGCCAGCGCCGCGGGCTGATAATAGGCCATCTTTTCCTGAACAAAAGCGTAGCGCCACGTCAGCGCCAGTCGCTCGGGAATGCGATCGAAGCGCGCCTCTTTGCCACCTGCCGTAAGCAGCCTCATACGGCGTGAAGCCGAGAATCCGAAAACAGTGAGCGCCACAAAGAGAATGGCGACAATCGCGAGAGGACTCATAAAAAAGTACTTAATCGGAGGCTGTCGTAGGGTCAACGGATGCTTGGCCAAGCCGTACAGTACGTTTCCTAGCGGTACCCTTCGGTCAGCATTGGCGGCCAACAGCGCCCGAGATCCAACGCGATGGCGTCGAAGGGCGCGTAGAGGCCGCGTTCGTTGCCCTTGGCCGAGGCCACGCGCTTGTATTCGCGGCTCTGAGCTCGTGGACCTCGAGCCGTTGCACGTTTGCATTGGTCAGCCAGCCATGCGAGACGCCCGCTTGTGCGTACAGCTCGAACTTGCGCTTTCAGTCCATGCGCTCGGTGCGCGGGTGCTCGGGCAAGTCCAGCAAGTCGTCGAAGGTGGCTTCTTTGAGCATGGGCAATGCGTTTATGTCGGCTCCTTTGAGATCGCCCGGCAAGGGCGGTGCGGTTGGAGCTATCGGCTGGGCGTACCGCGCGGTTGCGTGGTCGCGCCTACTCCTTTGCGGTGTACGCGCGGGCCGAGAGCTTGCTGCCTGTCGCGCTCTGTCTCCATGTGCCTTCTCCCTGTTTTGCATACGCTTGTGTGGCTACGGCACCGGGCTTTCCGGCGAATGCAAACCCTGCAGCGATGCGGTTGTCTTTTGGCAGTAGTGCCACATTGGCGGGGGCTGTCGGTTCCGTGAACTTTGCACCTATGGCCTTGGCCAGCGCTGCGAGTACGGGCGCGCTTGAGGCTGCGATCTGTTCGGGCGACTCGTCCTCACTGTTGTAGGTGAGCTCGACCACATATCGGTTGCCCACGGTGTAGGCCTTGCCTGTGCCGGCTGCGCCGAACACACCGGCTTCGATGGTGCGCATCTTGGATTCTTTGATGTCGCCGTCTGTCAGCGTGCGCTTGCTGTAAAAGCCAAAGGCGCCTTCAGTGGTTTTGTAGCGCGACACAATAATGTCGAGCGCAGCACCGTTTTTTTCGTTGGCGTACGCCACTTGCACCACACGCTCGAGGCCATAGGACTTGTACACTTCGCACTCACCATCGAAGGCATGCGTGCA
>JAYWGD010000330.1:0-5365 GCA_043778435.1 Myxococcales bacterium
CTTGCCAAGGATTTGGCGCTCGTGAACGCGCTCTCGGAGAAGCTCAATGCACGGGTTTTGGAGCTCTCACGCGCGCAGCTGATCGCCGGCAAGTTGCTCGGCGTGGTGGGCGGAGATCACTCGATCCCCTTTGGCGCGCTGCAAGCCATCGCCGAGCAGCACCCATCGTTTGGCGTGCTGCACATCGATGCTCATTCCGACACGCGCAGCGCCTACGAGGGCTTTGCGCATAGCCATGCCAGCATCATGCACAACGTGCTCACCCACATTCCGCAAGTCGCCAAACTTGTGCAGGTGGGCATCCGCGACGTGTGCGCGCAAGAGATTGCATTCTGCAACGATCAGGGCGCGCGCGTCGTGATGCACACCGACAGGTCACTGCAACATGCACGTTTTTCCGGCGCTCTGTGGAAGAACACGGCGCAGGCGATCGTGGCGGCGCTGCCCGCAAAGGTATGGATCTCCTTTGACATCGACGGCCTAGACCCGCGCTTTTGCCCCCACACAGGCACGCCCGTACCTGGCGGGCTAGACTACTCCGAGGCAGTCTATTTGCTTCTCGAAGTGGTGCGCCAAGGCAAGACCATCGTGGGCTTCGACTTAAACGAAGTCGCCCCCTCCACCGACCCCATGAACGAGTGGGACGCCAATGTGGGCGCACGCCTGCTCTACAAGCTTTGCGGCGCTATGCTGGCAAGCCATGGTCTCGCCAAGTTGGCGGACTAGGGCGTTTCCTATTTTCCTCCGCGTCGGCGGACTCGGCGGGATTTCCTCGTCTTCGGCGTTGCTCCTCGGCGACGTGCTCCAGCACGCCGCGCTCGTCGCGCCTTGAAGCCGAGAGAAATCGCGCTCTCGCCGCCTCGGTCCGGAACATAGGAACACGCCCTAAGCCGCGAGAAGATTCGCGCGTTGCGTGACGGATTGCCGGGGCTTCTGCTTCGCTCCCTTGATACACTTGCATTCATGTCGCCCGCGATTTCTCTTCCCGCCGTTCTTCCCTTCGACACCCTCAGCGCAGAGGAGCTAGAGGCCAAGGTACGCGGAAGTCTGGTGCATGCGCAAAGCGAGGTCGAAGCCATCGAAGCGGCGGCAGCGGCGGCCGCAGCGGCTCTGAGCTACGAGCAAGTGTTGGGCAGGCTCGATGCGGCCACGGAGCCACTGGAGTTGTGGTCCAGCGTGCTCGGGCATTTGGAATCCACGGTGGGTAGCCCCGCCCTGCGCGAAGCTTATGGGCGCGTGCAGCCCGAGGTGGGTGCATTCTACACGTCACTCATTTTGCGCCCCGCACTTTATGCGGCGGTGATGGCGATGGACTTGGCCGCCTTGGCGGACCAACCTGAAGAGCTACGCCACACACAAAAGACACGCGATGAGTTCAAACGCCAAGGTGCGGAATTGGGCGACTCGGCCAAGCGCGAGCTCGAAGCCATCGACAAAGAGCTGACGGAAATCACCATTCGATTTTCGCAAAACGTGGTGGATGCCACGGGCGCCTACGAGCTGCATATTGCAGACGCGTCTCGCCTCGCAGGCCTGCCGGATGGAGCGCTCAGCGTGGCCAAAAAGAAGGCCGAAGCCGCAGGCAAAGAAGGCGCCATGCTGACACTCTCGGCTCCTTGCGTGCAGCCCGTGCTCGCGTATGTGCACGACCGTGCGCTGCGCAAGGAACTCTCCACCGCGTTCAACACCCGCGCCACCGAGGGCCAAACCAGCAACCGTAGCCTGCTCGCCCGCATCCTCGAGCTGCGCGACGCAAAAGCGCGCGTGCTTGGCTACGCGGATTTCGGCGCGCTGGTGCTCGAAGACCGCATGGCCGGCACCCCCGCACGCGCGCAAAGTTTTGTCGCTCGCTTGGCCGAACAAGCCCAACCTGCCTTCGGCACCGAAAATGCCGCGCTGCTTGCCCATGCTCAGAGTACGGAGGGCCCGACATTTGCTCTTAAACCTTGGGACGTTGCTTACTACGCGGAGTCTTTGCGCAAGGCCCAATACGACATGGACGACGAAGCGCTTCGGCCCTACTTCGAGCTCTCTCGCGTACTTGGGGGTGTATTTTCGCTCATCGAACGTCTCTACGGCATGAGCGTACGCAAGGCGACTCGGCCCACATGGGCCATTGGCGTGGACAGCTACGAGCTCTTGGAACACGGAAATGTTGTGGGTGCATTCTACACAGATTTTTTTCCGCGTGAGGGCAAGCGCGATGGCGCTTGGATGCAAGGCCTTATCGATGGCATTCCAGGTAAGCGCGTGTCGGTGGGTTTGGTTGCGGGCAACATGACGCCACCGAATGAGCAAGGTCACAGCCTGCTCACGCATCGCGAAGTGCAAACCGTGTTTCACGAGTTTGGGCATTTGCTACATCACTTGCTTTGTACGGTGCGCGTGCGATCGCTCGCGGGTACGCGTGTGGCTTGGGACTTCGTCGAGCTGCCATCGCAGATCATGGAGAACTGGGCGTGGCGCCCAGAATTCTTGTCGGAGTTCGCAAGCCACGTGGAGACGGGTGCTTGCATTCCGGCTGATATTTTGCAGCGAATGTCGGCATCACGCACCTTCCGAAGCGCCAACCATTTGATGCGACAGCTTGGTTTTTCTACGCTCGATTTGGCCCTGCATGCCAGGCCTTCAAACTCGCAACCACGCGACATTGTGGCCGAGGCGCGCACGCTGATGATGCCTTTTGCGGCGGCCCCACTGCCCGACAACTACGCGATGATCGCGAGCTTCTCTCACTTGTTTTCAAGCCCCGTGGGCTATGCGTCGGGCTACTATAGCTACCAGTGGGCGGAGGCGCTGGATGCCGATGCGTTTACGGTCTTCGAGCGCGATGGCATCTTCTCGCGCGAGGTGGGCATGAGATTTCGCAACCAGGTGCTCTCCCGCGGAGACGCCGCGGCACCCGATGTACTTTACAAGAGCTTCGTAGGCCGCGATGTGGATCCGCAAGCCATGCTGAAGCGCTTAGGGCTCAGCCCTCAAGGCTGAAGTTCGAGCTGGGCGGTATCTCGCCCACACTGCGAAGCAGCAAACGCTCTTCGTGACGGCTCACCTTCCACAGCGTGCCGTCGGGGACCTCCTCCCACGCGTGCCCGTCGTCGCTTGCTTCCGATGCAAAAAGCACTTCGTTCTCGTCGCGTGCACAGTACAACGATCGCCCTCGGCGATGCACGTAGCTGGTCTGTCCGTCCGACAAGATGAAGTTGAAGCTGCCAAAACCTCCAATGCCGCGCCACTCGCCACATGCGCGCGCAAGCGTGGCGTCGCGGGCGTCGCTGGGAACGTCGAGCAACCCGGCAGAAGCCCAGGTTCCCAATATCGCCTGAAACAATAGCTCGCTGTCGGTACTGCCTCTCACCTGCGAGCGTCGCAGCGGGCAACAGCGCGCAAGCAGCCATGCAAGGGCACTGACCGTTCCGTTGTGTGCAAACACCCAACCGTCAGACTCAAACGGATGCGTATTCTCAGTCGAGGTTTCGCCCACCGTCTTTTGCCTGATGTGACCGATGATCGTGCTGCCCTGAATGCATCCCGTCAGCTGCGTGTATCGCGGATCCACGTGCGCCGCTTGCACGCCCTTGTAGAGCTCCCACCCTTGGGCCGACTGGTAGGCTGCAATGCCCCAACCATCGGCATGTTCCGGTGCCAAAGCCCGCAGGCTCTTGGGCGCGTCGCGGAGTACGCCGTGTTGCGACCTGGTCGAGTTAGAAACGGAGGCGACAAAGCGACACATACGGAATACTTAAGTTCTACAGCAAATGCGCTCGCGGCCAAACTTTTGATCCGAGTGCGGCGTCAATTGCCTCCTACCAAGTGTGTGTGTACAGTCGCCGAGTGTTCAACCGGAAACTGAGCCTAGGCATCGTTGCCCTGACAGTCTTGTTGGGTTCTGCTTGCGCGCCGGTCATTCAGGGCGCGGCCCCCATTCGTAAGGGCGTCACCGCCTACGAGGGCAACAGTGCCAGTATCTTCGACGACTCGTTTTCATCAACGGCCGCGGGTTTTCCCGGAGCGTCTTCCAATGCCCCAGGGCACGACAAGCTTTTTGGTTCGCGTGCGCAGATGGCTGATTTTATCGTCAGTGCGCGTTTGATCACAACGGAGTCACCTCCTGCAGGCGGGCATCTGATTACCTTCCGTACCTTGGAAAAGGTGGCGGGTCGTCAAAATGCCCCAGGCATGTTTCAGGTTCAGCTCGCACCAGAGAATGTCTACAACAAGCTCTTGGACATCCCGAACAGCCCCCTGTTTGGCAAACCTTTGCTGGTGTTTGTCAAAGAATTTGCGACGGACGGAGTGCTTGTGCGCCACATGTACGTTGCCCCAGACACCAACGAAGTACGTCTGGCCGTAGCCTCTCAGATGGCCAAAAGCTTGTAGCGCGCTCGAAGCCATCTCTTCGCTTGCACACCGAGCCACGCAAGCATTGGCCTTCGTGTTAGAGACGTGAGCACAATGCGTGCAGAGATCAAGAGCCCCAAAGACATCGAACATATGCGTGTCGTCTGCCGCATGGCCGCCGAAACCCTTGTGCTTGTGGGCGAACAATTGCGCGTCGGGATGAGCACCGACGACATCAACACGATCGTTCACGAAGACACCATCCGTCGCAACGCGTACCCGGCCCCGCTCAACTACCATGGCTTCCCCAAAAGCGTTTGCACCAGCGTGAACGACGTAGTCTGTCACGGCATCCCGGACAGCACCATCTTGCGAGATGGCGACATCGTGAATGTCGATGTCACGACATTTTACCAGGGCTACTACGGAGACACCTCTGCCACTTTTTATATTGGCACCCCCAACGCGGAGGCCATCAAGGTCACGGAAGTTTCGCGCAAATGTTTAGAGCTTGGCATCGCCCAAGTGCGCGATGGCGCCAAGCTAGGCAGCATCGGTGCCGCCATCCAAACCTATGCGGAGAGCAAGGGCTGCAGCACTGTGCGTGACTACGTGGGCCACGGCATCGGCCGGCGATTTCACGAGCCTCCTCAGGTAAAACACTACGGAAAACACGGCACGGGCGAAGCCATCCGCGCCGGCATGATCTTCACCATCGAGCCTATGATCAACGCGGGTGGGCACGAGAGCGTCACCGACGCCGCCGACAAGTGGACCGTGCGCACACGCGACAAGCGCCTCTCGGCACAATTCGAGCACACGCTCTTGGTGACTCGCAAAGGCTATGAAATTCTGACCGCGCGCCCCGGCCCGCTCAAGCTTAGCGAAGGCGTGGTCGAGCTTTACGTGTAGAGCGCAATGATGTGCCGCGCGCGATGCGGGCACTCTACAATTGGTTACGTCTTTCCGATCTCGGGATACATCGTGCTCTTGGGCCATGATCAGCATTGTATGGAAGGGCTAA
>JAYWGD010000331.1:0-1931 GCA_043778435.1 Myxococcales bacterium
AGCGTTAGAGACGACGGATACGGGAAAAGCAAAGGTGACAGCCGCGCGAATATCTCTGATTTTTTGTTCAACATCGGCTCACCGACTTTGATGCTCGTGCGTGGATTGTCTTGCAGCTGGGGCACGGCAGCCATCGACATGGTTCCGACCGTCTGCATGTTGTCGTTCTGCAGTGAGACCTGCATCGGCGAGCCAAAATCAAGCACGACGTCTTTGCTCAACTCAATGCCGTAGCCCGTGAGTAAGCGCTCCAGGCCGTGCGTTTCCAGCGTTGCCGTCATAGAGAGGTCGCCTGCTTTTACGTTTACTGCGCTCGCAGCGACCGCAAGCCTTTTGCCGCGCATTACAAAGTCGTCGATACGCCGCAACTCCTGGTCGGAGTAATCTCCAGTAGGCTGCGTAATGAGCAAGCCGTCCAGATCCTCGGGCACGCCCGTCGATCCGCCCTTTAAATCGACTTCGATGAGGTTGTAAAAGGGAAATTTGTCGCGGAAGACCTGCTGGAGATTGACTCCGTCTGCTGTTCGGCCACGATGATGCCACTTGGGCAAAATATTGTCCTCGCTCAACTTCACCTCATGGTGCCCCGTAAGGAGGCCAATTCGAAACACTTGGTCGTCCTGCGAAGCGACGAGGTCACGGACTTTGCCTGTGAGCCAAACGTCAAGACCCTCAACATCGTAGATAAGGTTGGAGAGCGGAATCACGTCGACCTCTGTTCCGTAAAAGAACCGGAGGCCCATGAAGCCCGCGACACTGCCCCCCGAACCATCGAGGTTCTCTGTCAGTTCAATCTCTTCCAACCCTGCCGCTTTGGCGAATTGAACGTCGTTCGTCGTTCTCGCCTCGGTCACTGTGTAGCCAAAGCCCTCGCCATTGGCGGCTGCTTTGAAGCCCTCCAGTGTGGTTGTGAGCGCACGTATGAACGCATCGAGGCGGGGCAGACCGCGTGTGACATAGGCCGTGACTTCCATGTGCTGCTTCATGTGCTTGAGCAGATAGGACGTCCGCGTGGACACAGAAAATACTGAACCTGATGCGCGCGCGGCCTCCACAGTGACGGATGGTGTTGTTGGTGTACTACGGTTCAGCGCGGGTGCGCCACCGCAAGCCACCAGCGCCAGGAGGGTGACTCCCACAACTGTGAAGTGAATTTTCATTGACTGAATGCTACGGAATCTTTCGACTGGTCGCTTCTCTTTATCTTTCGCGCGGCGCATCTTTAGCTTTAGCGCGGCGCGAAGGTGCTGGCGCAGTGCTAAAGACCTACAGCAAATCAGTCTGGCCCTTTTCTCGCAGCGCTTCGACCACTTTGCGCACGTCTTGGGCCCTGTCTTTTGGAAGCACCAAAAGCGCATCGTCTGTTTGAACGACGGCCAAATCGCTCACGCCCACAAGTGCGATCACGCGGGGGTTGGAGCTTGTGCGCAAGTCACGTATGAGGTTTCTAGAGCCGTCGATCACGAGGCCGTGCGTGCCCGCATCGTTGCCGTGCTCGTCCTTTGATCCTAGCTCCCAAGCGCTCATCCAACTGCCCAAGTCGCTCCAGCCAAAGTCGCCTGGCACCACCGCCAACTCGCTGAGCTTCTCCATCACGCCGTAGTCGATGGATTGGGATGGCAAGCGCGGAAAGGCGCCATCCACATCACCACTTTGCAGCATGGCTTCGATGCCGTCAGCCAACTCCGGCATGTGCATGCGCAGTGCATGCTTCATGTCGCTCACGCGGAAGACAAAGATGCCTGCGTTCCACAGGTATCTTCCGGATGATAGGTATTCTTCTGCCCGTTCGCGATTGGGCTTCTCTACAAATCGAGCCACATGCTTGGCGTGAGGGCCGATGGCGGAGCCCGTCTCGATGTAACCAAATCCTGTTTCGGCGCGCGTAGGCGTGATGCCGACGGTACAGATGACACCGGTGCGTGCCGTTT
>JAYWGD010000332.1:0-5347 GCA_043778435.1 Myxococcales bacterium
CTTGGTAGACTTTGACGTCGTCGCCAAGATGAGAGGTCTCGCCCACCACCACACCCGTGGCGTGATCCAAAAAGAAACGTCGTCCGATGGTGGCGCCGGGGTGAATGTCCGCACCTGTTCGACTGTGTGCCCACTCGGCCATCATGCGCGGCATCACGGGCACGCCAAGCACATGGAGCTTGTGCGCAATACGGTGCACGGCAACGGCCAGCAACCCTGGGTAAGCGAGAATGATCTCGTCCAAGCTTGTGGCGGCGGGATCACCAATGTAAGCGGCCTCTACATCCTCAAGCAAAAGCGCACGGATTCCGGGCAGAGACGTCATAAATTCCGCGGTGAGCCTACGCGCCTCACTTTTGCATCGAGGTCCGTCATCGCGGCCGCCCGACTCATCTTGGTAGCAGAGACAGGCATCGATTTGCTTTTCGAGCCCATCGCGTAGCGACGCCAACGTCATGGCCACATGATGCGGCAACGTTTCGTAGTTTAGGTCCTTTCGGCCAAAATACCCCGGGAAAATAAGATGAATCGCCATGGTAATGAGCGAGATGGCCTCGTCGCGCGAGGGCAAAAACCGCCGACCAATATGATGGCCTCGAGGGTCGGCGGCGTAAGCTGCGAGCAACTCCTTGGCGAGCGAATCTACGGGGATGGGATGAACTTCCGCGGGGGACATAAGACCACGAACTATCACAGCTTTTGCGCGGCAGCGCAGGTCACAGGCGGTGGCGACAACAACGTCTGCCCGGGCCATGCCTGAACCCAACGCGGGGCCAATTGCGGGGCAATGACGGGTCACAAGTGTAGGCAGGAGTCGCACGAAAGTGCGCTTGAGGATTTGCTCCATGGCATGCGTTGCCCGTACGATATTTCGATGAACGTTCATACGCGCCTATTCCTGGTTGTCTCCATTGCAATGATGTCGGCTGCATGTGCGAGCGAAGCTGAAGCTCCCCAATCCGACCCTTCGCTTGAAGCCGACCCCGACGCGCTGATTGCTTCTGGTGACAAGGATTTCGCGGCGGTGCTGACGACAGCCAAGTTTGGCTCGGTTCTGCGTGATGCGGCCGCTTGGAAGCGCATCGTATTTATCGACAGCGGCAAGCCTGTGTTCAGCTCGGTAGCTATCAGCGGCGACAAGATCACCGCGACCATTATCAACACAGAAAACCCAAGTGCCCCCTTTCAAACCAACTTTACGCTCAGCACAGCGGACAGTGGTAACGAGGTAACTCTTACTCTTTCGTCCGACCTCAAGAGCGGGTCCACGACCGCGATTAAGTCTGGGAATCTCACCGTCAAAGCGGTGCGATCTGCCGGTAAAGTCCGCATCGGACTCAATGCTTCTCCGACATTCGCCGCCAACCTTTTTGGCAAGGCAAAGCTCAAGGAAATCGTGACCGATTTGCATGCTGCCCTTGGCGCATGGCTTATTGCTGAAAGCAAACGATAGACCCTTCGTCTCGTCTTGCACTCACCCTGAGTTGAGTGGGTTGTTGTGGACATTGGTTCACAACAACACCTGTAGACTACGGTTTACAAGGCCAGTATTTTTGCTGATCTTTTTGTTTGGCTCCCAACTTGCTGGTGAGGTCTCACCCCCATGAGGCAACGCCTCCCATTCGCCCTCCCCCTCTTCTTGACTGTCATTGCCGAGGCTTGCACTGCAACGCGCTCCGGTTACGGCGGCGACGATGAAGGAGCCAGTGCGCCGCAAGCCGAAGTAATGACTCCCGCAGAAAAGAGCCAAATCCAAGCGCGCGTTACAGCCGGACTGCGGCGAACGTATCAACGAGGCGCTCGCAAAGGACCCGAGCTCCGACCAGCTCGATGAGCAAAGAGTCGACGCGCTCAACTGCTGCGGCTCGTTTGATTGATTGACTGCACTCTGCACCAATTGCCCCGTTCACGCCAGAAAGCTCCATCATGACCACTCACCGCGCCATTGCCTTTTTATTGCTTCTGTCTGTGTCCACCACTGGCTGCGCCCATTGGGGCGTGCAAAGTGTGTACGGCGAAAAGCGCGAGGTCGGGCGTCACCTGGTGGGCGCTCCCCAGGTCGCCGAAAGCACGGACAGCAATATGTCGGCTGGATTTTCCGGTTACGGGATGAACCATGGCAATGGCCTCAGCACGGCGCAGGGCGGATTGTCTTCGCGCTCGGGCAGCTTCAAGCTCACGCATTGCGTGCAGAACGCAGATATTGATTACATGCGTCCCTACACCATTGAACCGGTTGTTTCTGGTCGTGAGGTGGATATGATTGTCTCGGGAGGGCTGGCCTTGGCCGGTACCCTCACCATCATGGAGGCCCAGCGCAAAGAGGATGGCTCTTCGTTCGACAACCGCCGCTTTGGAACGGAATTGTACGACCCAACAGCAGGTTACACGGCGGGCGCTGTGCTCGTGGGCAGCGGACTTGCGGTCGGCCTGTATTCTCTCATCGCACTGCCCTCAGGGTCCAAGCCCGCGCCACGTACTGCCGAAGGTCGCTGGACAGAGCGCGCACTCGTCGAGTCCACAGGCTGCGGCCTCGTGCCGAGCGACAACATCGCTCCAGTCGTTCCTTCTGCCGCACCACTCCTTGCCCCGGCGCCCGCCGCTCCCAAGAGTGCCGCTGACCGTATTCGCGAACTGGATGGCTTGCGCAAAAGCGGCGTGATTTCCGAAGCCGAATACCAGACTCGCAAGAAGGCGATTCTAGACGCTATCTAAGTGCATATTGCACTTATTTTGGTAGGCCGCCAAGTTCAAAGCTGAACACATAGTCGTTCTTTTCCACCTCGCTGTGACACGGACTGCAGAGGCCGCCGCCAGCTACGCCGCCGTAGTTTTCTCCTTCGGGCGGTGAGTAGCCACGCCATCGGATCAAGTCCGCCGTGCCGGGTGTGAGCTCAAACCACTCCCATCCGACGGCGCCATAAGGGTTAAATCCTGCTCCGCGTTTGACCATCGCCAAGTGCTGCGTGCCGCCGTTTCCATCGGGCAACTCTTTCACGATGATGGTGCCCTTGGGCCATTCCGTCGCACCGGGGCGCGCCAAGTGATTGATGCAGACTTTGCGACGTCCAGCGATGTGACCATCGCTCACAGGTTGGGTAAGTTCGATGCACGTCCATTTGTCGTAGTTGTCGAACGCACTTGCAAACGCCAAATAGGGAACGTTGGCCGGCGTGTTGGGCAGCGCCGCGGGCCCAATGGAGACTACGGGGGCTGACACCTGACTGCTCTCGCTTCCGCCGCATGCCGCGGCAAACGCGGCGAGCAAGGGCACGAGAATCATGCATTGCGCACGTAGCCTCATGGTACGACCGCCCACACTCGTGCATTCTGCACCAAAACCAACAAGCCCTGTGGGTTCTTGAGATCGACTTCTGTGGTGACCCCCTTCCAGAGTTTGCCGAAATCAGATTCCAAGTCTGCAGCACTAGGGGCTTCGGCAGCGAAAGTGGCTGGCGCTTCGGGCACCGCGTCGCCTGGGAATTGCTTGTAAAGCGCATGAAGTCGCGCAAAGCTCGCTTCGATACCCAAAAGTGTCTCTTTGCTCTCGGAGCGCTTGGCGATGGCCGATTTAAATACCGAAAAAGCACGCTCCAAACCCTCCAGGTTGGAGCGCAAATCGGCGAGCGTCACGTTGGCATAACGAGACTCTTCTTCGCTCGATGCGGCGTTCGACACTTTTTCACGCTGCTCGGCCACCAGCCCCTCGAGACCATCATAGGCGCCCTGCGTGTCCATATTTTGGGGCGTCCACACTGTACGCAAAGACTCCACATCTTTGATGAGTTGGGCGCAAAGCAAGGTCTTGAACCCCGCGGCCTCTTCTTGGCTCTTGGGCCATGCCGCAGCTACGTAGCCCTTGTTTTTAAACGCCTCACGCTCGTGAGCGATCACGGCTGCGCGCGTCTCGGGCGCGAACAGAATGCGCTCGACGGCATGCATGCCCACAAAGCCTTGGTCATCAAAAAGGTTGGTGTCGCCCTTCGGCAAAAGCAGCTCCATGGCGCCATCGAAGCGTTCGTCTAGGGCGCTGTCGATGTCCGGAAACAAGGGTGCGAGCACACCTTCGATGCGTTCATAAGCCGCACGCGCACGCTTCCACGCGTCTCTCGCCTTGGCCAGCGCAGCCGCATCTTGTGTGGCATCCCAACCGCGGCCTGTAGGCGCCGGCGCAGCCTCTTTCAGCTCTTTGACTGCGGCCAAAAGCGCATCTACGTCGACGATGGTTTGCGCCTGAAGTTGAGCACCCAATGCAGGTGCCGGTGCCGCCGCAGGCACGGCCGCACGGGTGCATGCCCCCATGCTCACAAGCGCAATCAAAGAGGCGCAACACAAGGCGAAAGCGTTCGAGGGTTGGCGCACTTTACTCTCCATTGTCAATGTGTGCATTTTACAATCCTTCTACAAATTTGAGCACGGCGGCGCGTTGTGCTTTGGGCAATGCATCAAAGGCTAGCACCGCACGATTGCCCTCGGAGCCCTCGCTTTGGTGCGCGCGTATTGCAGCCTCGACGGTCAGCGCACGGCCGTCATGCAGGTAGCTACGATTGAATCGCAACCCCACAAGCGGAGCAGAGCGCCACTCACGCGCTGTGGCCGTGCCATCCACGCCTACAGGCAGGTGATCTGACAAGCCCTCACCCATGTCATGCAACAGGAGATCCGAGTACACGCGCGCCGGCTCTGCAGCCACCGCTTGCACGGGATAGTCAGGCCGCACGGCCATGGCGGGCACATGGCACGTGGCGCACCCTATTTGCCCAAAGATGGCGGCGCCGCGCGCGTCGTCCACACGTCGTGGGATGGCCAGGTGTCTCATGTAATTTGCACGCAACGTCACCGACTGCATCGACGCATCGACGCCTGGCTTTGCGTCGTCGTTAAGCCCGTCGGGGTTTCCAAGCTCGACGGGCCGCAGCGGCGACGTGATACCCATGTCACCTTGCAGAGCATCCGCGGTAAATTCGTCGATAGTGCCAATCCGGGCCTTGAGACCAAAACGGCCAAGCACTGCGTCGCCCTTCTTGTACGAGTGAAATCGCCGGTCGGCATTGCCCTCGGCCTGGTAGCTCACGCGGTTGGCGCGGCCATGCACTCCTTCTGTTCCTGCACTCTGCACGCTTTCTTGCGCGAGAATGGCGGCATCCGAAATGGCCTCCAAGTAGCCCATGCCCAACACCGATGGCCCCAGGCGTACAGAGGTTCGGATGCTGGCATCTTGCGGCGCCAACAGCGGCGTCTGGCCAGGGCCCGCGACAAACGGACGCTCGGTATGGCCCCAGGTGAGTAGTGGGCTTGTAGGCACCGGAGCGCCGCTCTGGTCGACCACGCCAAACTTGGTCACAAA